>JBAPSR010000119.1:0-4127 GCA_049281755.1 Binataceae bacterium (SeqCode) | reverse complement strand
GGATATCGGCGCCGCGGCGAACCGCCTCGAGCATCGCGCGTTTGCGCTCGGGCCGATCTGCTGCGGCACCCCGCGGGATTGCGCCCGCGCCGCCGTGCGCGACCAGTGCGGGAGTTATAGTGCGCCGTGTCATGTCAGGCTGCCGGCCGCCGGCCCCATAGGAACAGCCGCTTGAAATCAAAAGTCATCGCACCCGAAGTCCCGTACGCGCGTTCGAGCCGCTCGCTGTATGCGTTCAGGAATTCGTCGTGACGGTCGGCGGGAAGCGCGTCGAGAAAAGGACGCAGACCGGTCGAGCGATACCACTGCACGACTTCGCGGGGGGAATTCATCGGATGATGAAAGATGTGGTAGTAGCAATCGACTTCGGTAAATCCGATTTCGTCCATGATGCGGCGGTAGTGCTCCGGAGGCGGAATCTCGAAGAACGGGCGATCAACAGGTTCGAGGATTGCCGACCATCGCGGATCGCGCACCATTTTGGAAAGGTCGAGCTTGGCGGTCTCGGATTCGTTCGCCGGCATCTGCACGACCATCGCGCCGCCCGTGGCGAGCGCACGGAACCATCGCGAGAGGACAGCGCGATGGTCGCGCAGCCACTGCAGGGCGGCATTCGAAAAGACGATCGAGTAGGCAGTATCTTCGTTCAATTGAGCGATATCTCCGACCGCAAAAGACAAGCGCGCGCGCAAGTCGTCCGGCAACCCGGCGCGGAGCTTCTCAGCCGCCGCGATCATCGCGGGCGAGAGATCGATTCCGCGCGCACGACCGCCGTCGAGCCGGCGCGCGAGCTCGACGGTGTTGTCGCCGGGGCCGCATCCGAGGTCGGCGATCGTGTCGTTCGCGGCGATCGGAAGACGCTCGAGGATATGCTCGAACGGCTCGGCCCGGTAATGACGGAAGCGGTTGTAAAGATCGGGTTGCCAGTCGGCCATCGCACGCGCTCGCTCTTGTAAGGTCAATCGCAGTCGATCCTCGTCTTCGCCAAGCAGCATATGGAGCCGCGCATCGCGCGACAAGTTCTCGTGGCAACAAGATGCTCGCGACGAGCTGCGCGCTTGCCACCGCGCTCGCAATCGCGACACGATATTCGGATGGCTGGTGCATTAAATCGTCCCGAGGGGCCGCGTCCCGAGGACGTCAAGCGCAACGCGCGGAGTTTCGGATGGATCGGCGCCGCGATGATCGGCACCGTGGCGATTCTGTGGCTGGCCGGATCGACCCTGGTCGCGTATCGGCTCGCGTATCCGCCGTTTATCGAGGACGGACACACGGACGTGTACGGACCGCATGCGCCAGTAGCCGACCCATCAGCGCCCGTCAATCCGCTGGCGGCGTTTGGCGCGCAGTTTCAGAGCGTCAAGATTCCGGTCGATGATTATCCGGCGGTCGAAGGATGGTTCGTCGCGGGGAAATTACCCTCGGCTGTGCTGCTGATGCCGGCCGCGGGCGGAGATCGGCGCGCGATGCTGCCCTATATGAAATTTCTGCACGCCGCGGGTTATCCGATGCTCGCGATCGGAAGCGGCGACAATCCGGAACGGGGAACTGGATGGGGCTGGCGCGAGCGCGCGGAGGTTTTGGCGGCAGCGAGCAACCTGAAGCGGCGCGGGTTCAAGAATATCGCGGGGCTGGGAGTTTCAGAGGGCGCCGCCGCGATCCTGTTCGCGCAGGCGGAGCGGCCGGTGTTCAGCGCGATTGTCGCCGACAGCGCGTACCGTAATCTGGCCGCGATGTTTCGCGCAACGCCGTCGATTGCAGGATTGAATCCGGCATTCTCGCAGACGGTGATGATGGAAGCGGGATTCCTGATGGGGCATTCGCTGTGGCGAATCGATCCGGCAAGCGCGGCGCGCAAACTAGGAGGGTCGGCGCTGCTGGTGATCCAGAATCGCGGCGACGAGATCGTGACGGTGGCGGATGCGGAGGCGATTCGCGATGCCGCGAAGTCTTCCGGCGCGGAGCTATGGATCGTCGCGGCGGACGGACATGGCAATGCGATCTTTGAGGATCCTGACGCATACGCGTCGCACGTGACGGCGTTTTTGTCGCAGCGCGGGGCGGCAGCGGCGCGGGATTAAAGGGTTCCAGGATCGAACAAGAACGCCCTCACCCACGGGTCACGGCGATTGCCAAAAAAGAGCAATCGCCGCGCCGCGCCGCCCGCGTGCCAGTGGCACCTCGCGGGGGGAGACGGAATTTTCGGGCTACATTCTTGGGGTGCCCAAATCGGTCAGTAGCGTGCTCTTCAGGCGGTCGAATAACTCGTCGATGTCCCACGGACCATTGTTGTAGAGAATCTTGTCGGGAACGATATGCCGGTAACGCATGATCCGGTAGCCCGACGCGCCGAAGCATTGCCCGGTAACGCCAGCAGCCGCGTCGCTAGCCAAGAACAAAACGATCGGCGCGACGTTGGCGGGGTCGCGCGGAGTGCCTTCGGCGCTCTCGCTGGCGGGCAGCCCGGTCGCTCCGGGCATGCGGCCCGCGGGGACAGTATCAGTCATGCGCGTGGCGGCGCCGGGCATGATCGCATTCACGGTGATTCCATATTTGCTCAGCGCATTGGCCGAACTGTAGGTCAGCCCGAGAATTCCGGCCTTGGCCGCAGCGTAGTTGGGCTGGCCCGGACTACCGAGCGCTGAGTTGGAAGAGAAATTGATGATCCTGCCGGCCTTGCGCTCGCGCATGTGCGCGGACGCCGGGCGCATCGTGGAGTAGTGACCCTTCAGATGCACCCGGATCACGTCGTCCCATTCCTTTTCGCTCATGTTGAAGATCATGCGGTCGCGCAGGATGCCGGCGACGTTGACCAGGATGTCGAGCTTGCCAAATTCCTTGATCGCCTGATTGACCAGGCCCTCGCCGCCTTCGACGGTCGCGATATCCATGTGATTGGAGACAGCGGTGCCGCCCGCGGCCTTGATTTCCTTGACCACATCGTCGGCGGGCGAGACGGTGGTGGTCTCTCCCGCGACCGTGACGCCGAGATCGTTGACGACTACTTGCGCGCCATGCTTTGCGAATAACTTGGCGATTCCGCGGCCGATGCCACGGCCGCCGCCAGTGATCGCCGCCACCTTACCGTCTAATTTGCCCATGTGTGCGAATCTCCCTGTTAGCCTTGGAATCCAAACTGTTGAATGGTTTTGGTTCCTGTCGAATGCGCTTATAGCGCAAAACCGCGCCGGCCGAACAGCGAACAGAAGGCCGCTAGCGTTGATCGATTCGTGCGACCGTGAACTCGGTTATCTGTCCGTCGGTGGTCATTCTGCCAATCTTTCCGTTGGGCTCGGCGAACCACAGGTTGCCGTCGGGCCCGGACGTAATGAAGCCTGGAACCGTGTTGGGGCGAAGGTGGAACGCCGTGATCTCTCCCGAGGTGGAGATGCGATAGATGATCGGCACATGAACCATCGTGACCCAGAGGTTCCGGTCCGCTCCTGAAGCGATCGAGAGCGGAACGCCGGCGTCGGGTAGCGGATACTCCGTGATCGCGCCAGAAGGAGTGATCTTGCCGACCTTGTCGGCCGCAAGCTCCGTGAACCATACGTTGCCGTCCGCGCCAGCGGCCAGCCATCCCGGCTTCGCATCGTGGGTCTGCACGGCATACTCGGTGATCTTTCCGGCGGGAGTGGCCTTGCCGATGCGATTGCCGCGATCCTCGACGAACCACAGGTTGCCGTCGCTGCCGGTGACGATCTGCGCGGGACCCGAGCCGTGCGGCAGGTCGAACTCCGCCAGCGCGCCTTTCGCGCTCAGGCGCGCGATCCGGTTGCCGGAATGTTCGGTGAACCACAAGTTGCCGTCGGGCCCGGTGGTGATGCCGGTGGGGCCGCTGTCTTCCTTCGGGAGCTGCACGTACGTGACTCGCTCATTGTAATCCATGCGGCCGACACGATTCCCGGCGGTATCGGTAAACCAGATCACGCCGTCAGGACCGGCGACGATCCGTTCGGCAAATCCGCGCGAATCGATCTTGTAGCGCGCGATCGATCCGTCGGGCGTGATTCGCCCGATCGCGTCGCCCTGGTACTCGGTGTACCAGACGTTGCCGTCGGCACCCGCGGTTATCGCGTAGGGAGAGTGAGTGCCTATCGCCTGATGATGCGCGAGGGGCGTCGGCG
>JBAPSR010000118.1:0-4919 GCA_049281755.1 Binataceae bacterium (SeqCode) | reverse complement strand
CATCCCCGAAGGTTGACAACGCTGTGGCAGCGCAATTTTGGTGTCGGCGGCAAACGACGGGAAGTCGACCAATTTCAACGTAACTGTCAGTACGCCGTTGCTGTACTTCGGCGCGTCGCCCGCCGGCCAGCCCCCGGCTATGGGAGTAAACTTGATTTCATTAATTTCAATTAGCCCCTTTTCCGGCTGGACCGACTCCAGGTCAAAGTTGTCGCCAACGTATATATTGTAGGTAATGTTGGTGCGCGTGTTACCGAACAACACGAAGACGTGGTACTTCTGGTTGGCTTGAAAGACGCTACGCTGATTGCCCGTTTTTTCCTGAACCTTCTCCGGGACGGTCGTGTCGATGTAGTACACACCGTTGTTCGCGGTGAGCGCGTCGCGCTGCCCGGTATTTAAGCCACTCATTCGAATCGGAAGCACCGACTTCTCACCGGGGTTGAGGAAGTTGCGGTAGATCGGCACTCCCAGACACGCTTGGTTGCTACAGGGGGCAGTCCACTGATCGGAAAACCTTGGTATCGTGGCAAAATCCGGATAGATCACGGAAGTCACGTATTCATAGGGACTCGTTAGCGCGGTGCCGTCGGTGTTCTGAGGAATATCAGACGCGCATTCGATCTGCTGACTGGGCGCCGAGAAGAAGTTGTCCTGATTGACAGAAATAGTCGGGATTCCAGGTGCTCCGACCAGGCCGGTCAACGTGCCGTCGTCGTCACTCAGCTCGGTCTGTCGGTCGACATCGCTGTAGCTGGCCGAGAACATGTTGGGGCTCCAGTTACAATAACGCGCCTCGGTCTGTGCGGTGTTATCGATGCGCTTTCCCTCCGAGTCGATACTGAAGAACGGTTCGTAGACAAAGTGCCGAATAGCGACGTTGTCAAAGAACAGATTCTGGGAATGGAACGCGGGAGGATAGTAAAACCCGTTGGGCTGCTTCCATGCGATCGCGGCATTAGGCAGATAGCAAGCTGTTGGAGGGCACGGTGGCGTCGAGCATGAGTTGTTTACAACACCTGGAACACCAAGAATTGTGCCCTCCATCCAGGCACTCTTAGAGCAACGCAACGCAGCGGGACCCGAAAGATCGCAGCCCGTGAGAGTGGTTGGAGTGATGTCGAGGTAGGAGTTTGCATCCTGGAATGAGGGTCCATCGTAGATACTAAAGAACCTCTGGGCCGCGGCCCAGTTATCGCGTTGCATGCTCACACCACCGGCCGCCGACAAGCAATAATTCGACTCCTTTTCGTTATCGCACGGTTGGGTGTTCGGATTGAATGGCCCGCCATTGGTAGCAAACGGATTGGCCTCAGGATTCTGGGTATTGCCCACGAAGACACTCTTGCGCGCCAGTTGCCACATTCCGGTCGGAACATCGGAGCGTGTATAACCACCTCCAGTAACGAAGCTTAATCCACCGTCGAGTACGTCGCTGATCGCGCTATTGATCACTAAGCTCCACTGTGGACGGAGCAGGATGGCTGCGAAATTGGTTTGCACCTGGTTGAAGGCGGTCGAGAAACGGTCGAGCACGGTCACCAGGCAGTTGGGGTTTCCATCCGTACACCGTAACATGTTGCCACAGTCGGTCTGAGGAGTGGTAAATTCGCCGGCGCATTTGGTAGCGAAACGATCGCCGCTGGCGATTGGATAGAACATTCCCCCGGCAGCAGAATCTGGATCAGGTAGCAGGTCATTGTGAATCGGAACAAAGTGAGTATCATCCTTTTCCGCGTCTCTCACCTCGCTCACGCCTAAACAGGGATAGGTGTCTTTCTTGCTGACATAGGCCCAGGACGCGGACATGCAGCTATTGCCCAGAAACTCCTTGTTCGGCGTGGTGCCGGCGTTAATGCGCTGCTCCGATGCGTACCCGGTCCAGGCCATCATCTTCGAACCGCCGCTGATTTGCCCAGGCACTGTCCAGTAACACGCGCCGCAGGTCTCCGCTCCGACAGCGACATTGAATTGATAGTCATTCCAGGTGTTCATTGACCAGAACACGGTTGGGTGAGCGTAATCGCTGTCATAAGGGAACTTCTCGGCGCCGGTGCCTGGCCACGCCAGAATGCCTGGGACCTCACGCGGATTGGACGGTGTTGGGGTAATGCTTTTCGTTTTGAAATCGAATAGCTTCACTGCCGCGCGCGCGCTGATTCCCAGATTCGAAAAGAGTTGATTGTTGGTCTCAGTGCCGTCCTCGAGATAGTAGCCGTGACCGATAGATTGGTAGCCGACATTGCGCGCCAGCAGGACTCCCTGGGTTGCGTGCAGGACAATGAACCGTGTCATCGAATCCCAGATCGAACAATCCTTGACAAAGGTGCCCGTCGGCACCTTACGCGCCATGTGGAAGTGAACCGGGTAGTGTCCGATGCGGCCCCCCTGCCCCATTTGGTAAAACAGTACCCCTTGCAGTTGAACTTCTTTGAATCCCTGGCGAATGACGACGTGACCGCCAAAATTGTAATTGGGCTTAATCCGGTCATTGGGCGCGGGAAAACTGGACAGCAAGTCGTCGCCGCCCGAGATGATCGCAATGCTTCGCGTCAACAGGCCAACTGTTGCACGGGTATCTATAGAGGTCAGGTCGGTCAGTCCCGCGCTTTTTGGTATTACCGACAGACTATAGAGCGAGGCGTTATGCGGGAACTTGAGTGGCGCGGTGAGCGTGATTTTCTTCCCGTCGGTACTGACAGATTCGATAGTGGCGACCTCGGAATGACCCGGGAAGTAGTCACTGGTTGAAATTACTATCTGGTCGCCCGCCTGCCAGTTTACGCCATTGAATTTCACCGGATTGGCGCCGGACGGAGGCGTCACCAGGTTGGCGGGCTGGTCCAATACCAGTTCGGTAGCGCCGGCCTCCATCACGCCGTCGCTGCATTTGCTGCCGGGGTCGGTGGCCCCATTGGCGCAGGTGTTCAATCGCGCCCAGCTCATCCCGGGATCTTGCGGATTCAGCGTTGATGGATTGTTGGTATCGGCGTAGGTGGCGCCGTCCAGACCGTACATCCGAAGAGTTCCGCCGTACGACACCGCCAGCGTTTTGTAACCGAAATAGCGATCCTGCTCTCCGTCATCGTACGCCATCGTGTCGTAGTTGTAGAAGCAATCGGTGACGCCACCTGGCAGAGTGGTGGTGTTGCACAGCTCGCCGTTTTTGAAGGGTTTGTTGGTGTCCCATGCCTTTTTCGGACCCGAGTCGGGAATCCCGCATTGCTTCGTCGGCGTGGTCTTGCACTCGATCCCGGTCTTAGCTTTGTCGTACGCGCCGTAAAGATGGATTGTCAGCTTGCCACCGTTGGTTCCGATAGGGACGATAGTTTCCTGGCTCGTGCCAAATCCCTGGACTCCGGCTATCAAGCTCGAGTCCTTCTCGACCAAAATCGATTTCGCCCAGAAGTCGGTCTTACCGCCGTCGGTAAACTGCAACGAGCCGCCGTTGATGATGTTGACGACGCCGTATTGGTAAGGCTTCGCAGACGGGACCACCACGCAGGTTCCGGTAACGACTAAATCCTGGTCCATGCCCTCGGGCAGATTTCCGCCAGTGCATTCACCTGACAGCGCGTTTCCCGCCAGGAGCGCGATCGCCACGGCGGTCGCTGCCAGCGATACAGAGAGTTTGAAGATCCACCAAACTCGATGAGGCGAACTCATTGATCGTCCTCTCGGTTAAGTTGTGGGATTGCTTGCTCTGGAGAGTAGAGCCCTCTTGTCACCGGTCCTGGCTGCCAGACGGGACTCGTGCCTCCACAAACAACCTGCTAACGAAATGCGATTATAGTGTCAAGACTGGGCGAAAAGTACACCCATGGCGAAGTCAGGATGCGTTAATCCAAGCCGCGGTGGAAAAAGTGGTTCCTGGCGGGGAGAGCACGATGGAGAACCTCTTGCTCCGCGGGTTTGACCTGGCGCCAAGATTCTCCGAACCGCTTTGAACCATTCGCGCGTTGAATTTCGTATCAGTCCAGACGCCGCAGAAAGTCACGCAGCACGCGATCCCATTTCTGCCAGTCTGCGCCGCTGGCGAGATGGCCCTTGTCGCTGTCGATCTCGAAGTAAGCCGCATCGACCTCCGCGGCCTGCAGCTTCGCCATCACCTCGGGCGCGATGCTTGGCGGGAACAGCTTGTCGGTGCGCGACAGCACGTAGAGCACTTTCGCGCGAATCTTCGCGAAGTCCTTCTCGGCGTTGTAGTGCGAGCGCGCCTGCGCCAGCGCGACGAGCGAATTGGGGTCGAAGACTTTCGCCCATTTTTCCGCGAGCTGACGGATCGCCGCCCCGCGCTTGGCCGGATCGGGAAACCTCGCAGCGAGGTCAGCCTCGATACCGTAACGCTTGAGCGTCGCAACTCGCAGCTCGGTCATGAAGCCGAGCATCTGCGCGTTGCCGTAATGATGACCGCCATTCCATCCGGGAGCGCCGGCGAACCGCGCCCGCAGATCGGCCACCATACGGCCGCCGTCGGTCGCCTTCGGCGATGTGACCACAGGGACGATGCCGCTCATCGCATCAGGGAACGTGACGCCCCATTGAAACGCCTGGTAGCCGCCGAACGAAAGGCCCGCGACCGCGACCAGGTGCTTGACGCCGAGTGCGTCGAGCATCGCGTGTTGCGCGGTAACGATATCGGCCAGAGTGTATTCCGGAAAATCCGGACCATACGGTTTGCCGGTTTTCGGATTGATGCTGGCGGGTGCGGTGGAACCGTACGAGGAGCCGAGCATGTTCGACGACGCGACGAAATATTTGTTGGTGTTGATCGCCTTGCCCGGTCCGATTAGGCCGTCCCACCATCCGGCCTCGCCATTGGCGTCGAGTCCGGCAGCGTGCTGGCTCGAGGTGTAGCCATGAGTGGCGAGAATCGCGTTTCGTCCGTCCGGCGCGAGAGTTCCATAGGTCTCGTACGC
>JBAPSR010000117.1:0-5527 GCA_049281755.1 Binataceae bacterium (SeqCode) | reverse complement strand
GCGGACCGCGCGGGCGTCGGTTTTGCTATACTCCCGCAGCACCCATCCTATCGCCTTGCGGATGAAGAACTCGGGTTCGGGCGCGAGCTTCAGGCAGTGCCGGAAGAGTTGCGCCGCGTCGGTATCGCGCTTGT
Source organism: Binataceae bacterium (SeqCode) (assembly GCA_049281755.1). Taxonomy (GTDB): domain Bacteria; phylum Desulfobacterota; class Binatia; order Binatales; family Binataceae; genus JBARDN01. The sequence goes on along the minus strand of JBAPSR010000117.1, from coordinate 5,393 downwards.
GCTTCAGATGCGACAGCAGGGCGGCGCGCCGAATCCACAGGTCTTCGTCGTTGATCCATCGCTCGATAGTCGGACGCGTTTGCGCGCGGAAATTTCCATACACAGCGCCGACCAGACTCACGGCGATTTCATCGACGAAATCCCACCATGCGCCTTCGCGGATCATCCGCTCGTACAGCGGTATCGCGGCGGGGGTGATGAACTGATCGTGCCGGCGGGCGACGGCGATAGCGCAATATTGCTCCTCGCGATGCGGCAGCTTCCACAGCGCCATCACGCTGCGCGCGTATGACTTGGCGTCGGTCGGTGCAAACCTGTCGCCCATCTGCTTGAGCATCGCGGTGCGCGCCGGGGTCGGAACGCGAAGAACGGTTGCGCGGTCTTCATGTACGCGGCCATCGCCGGCGCCTTCGACCGGTTTGCGAGCCGTTTTAGCTGCGCGGTGACGTAGCGGGCAAGTTCGTTGCTCTGATCGGGCACTGCGGCATCAACTCATCGAGGATTATTTGCCGATGCAGAATTCGCGGAAGATTGCGTCCAGGACGTCCTCGCCGGTTACTTCGCCCGTGATCGCACCAAGTGCTTCTACCGCGGCGGTTATATCGACCGCGGAAATTTCGGGCGGCATCCGCTCGAGCACGCTCGCGCGCGCGGCGCGCAGCGAGGAGAGAGCGCGTTCGAGCGCATCGCGATGGCGCTCGCGCGAGATCGCTAGCTCGCTCGCGCCGTCGGGAGCGCCGAGCGTCTCGGCCGCGCGGGCAAGCTCGTCGCGCAGGGCGGGAAGTCCGTCGCCGGCGAGTGCCGAGATCGCAAGAATCGGCATCGCGATTCCTGCCACGCGCAGCTCCGAGATGCCAGATGTTTGGGGCAGGTCCGACTTGTTGAGCAACGCCACCCCTGCGCGACCGGCGCATAGCCGGGCGACGGCGAGGTCTTCATCGTCGAGCGGACGCGACGAATCGAACACCGCGATCACCAGGTCGGCGTCACCGAGCGCGGCGCGCGAGCGCTCGATACCAAGCCGCTCGACCTCGTCGCGCCCGGCACGGATTCCGGCGGTATCGAGCAGCGTAATCGCGTGGGCGCCGAGTTGGACGACGTCCTCGATCACGTCGCGGGTGGTGCCGGGAATCGCGGTGACGATAGCGCGGTCGGTCCCCAGCATCAGGTTGAGCAGGCTCGACTTGCCGACGTTGGGCTTGCCGATAATCGCGGCGCGGGCACCCTCGCGGATGACTCTGCCACGCAAAAATGAGTCGTGCAAAACGGCAACATCGCCGATCACGCGCTCGATCTCCTCGGCCATCGAATGACGTGAAGGCATCGCGATATCCTCGTCGGAGAAATCGATCTCGACTTCGAGATGCGCCCGGATACTGACGACTTTCTTCCGTAATTCGCCGATTTTCTGCGATAAATTGCCTGAAAGCTGAGCAAGCGCCTGCCGGAGCCCGGATTCACTGCGCGCGGAGATCAGATCAGCGATAGCCTCGGCCTCGGCCAGATCGATCCTGCCATTTAAGAATGCGCGCCGGGTGAACTCACCTGGCTCGGCAATTCGCGCTCCGTGCGATATTGCCACGGCCATGATCCGACGAGTCAGGTAGCTGCCGCCATGGCAGTGCAACTCCGCAACGTCCTCTCCAGTAAAGGATTTGGGCTTTGGGAAGACGACGGCCATCGCGCGGTCGAGATGCGCTCCCGTCGCGGGGTCGATCACGTCCCCGACGGCCAGCTCGCGGGGATTACCCGAGCGAGCGGGATGCCAGATCGCGCGGAGGATCTCGAACGCTCGCGGCCCGGAGAGCCGGATAATCGCGATAGCACCGACTCCTGGGGCGGTGGCCGGCGCAACGATAGTATCGGGCAGGTACATCGCGTCGTCAGGGTAGCATCGCGGCGTGAAACCACATAGGCGAAAGCCTGTGCCAGTTAAAACAAAGTTGAAATCTCTGAGGTGGCATAGGCTCTCCTCATGTTTCGAGGCGTCGAGAATTGCCGAATTCTTGTCCGCCATCCCGCCATGAAAGTGTGTGGGGCGATGTGCATCGTATTCTCGGCTGAGCCCACGGCCGTCATTTCGAGCCCCTTCGACGTTGCTCAGGGCAGGCTCCGGCGAGAAATCCCGAGGCGTCCGTGCACTCACCCGCGAGTAGTGCGCGAGCCAAGGGCCGAGCACGGGATTTCCTTCGGCCTTGCTCAGGACAGGCTCTCGCGCGGCAGCCACGCGCGGGAATGACAACCGCACCTTGTCTTCGTAGGGGGCGGCTCGCGAGCCGCCCGTCTTTCGCGCAGCCTGGCGCTATCCGCTAACTTTCGTGCCGAGTGGCGGGTTCTTCGGACCCGTGTCTGAACGGAGGTTCCTCCTCGGCTTCGCTCAGGGGCAGGGATAGTTGCACTAATCGCTTCGCGGAGATCCTTCGCCTTCGGCTCAGGATGACTACAAGAACAGAAGCCGCAGCCTTGTTAGGAGCAAGTCTCGTGCGATGTTCGTTCACCTCGAGTCGTGACACGCTCCTGCGGTTCGGGTCTGTTCTCGTAGGGGCGGCTCGCCCGTCTTCGAGGCGGTTGTTTCCCATTAGGAATGTATCTCGATTTCAAATCAATTTTTCAACATCCTGCTGGAGCCGAGAGCAGCCGCGCGTCATGATGCTTGCGACGGGAGCGCATCGGGCGAGAGAAACAGCATCTTAAGGGATAGAGAGGACTGCGGTGCGTGACACACCAAAGCTCGCTGAGACCACGATCAGGGCGGCGATACATGAGCACTATGGAGTCGCGGTCGCCGCGCTGAGCTTTCTTCCGCTTGGCCTGGATTCGGCTACGGCGGTTTATCGCGTAGAAGCGGCCGATGGAGCCGCATTTTTTCTGAAATCCCGAACCATGCTCGCCTTCAGTCCGGCGAGTGTTGCGGTTGCGCGCTATCTGCACGAACTCGGGGTTCCCTATATTGTCGCTCCGCTTCTCAGCAAATCGCACAGTCCGTGGGTAGCGATTAACGATTTTGCACTGACGCTTTATCCGTTTATTGACGGCCGGATCGGCGCCGAGGCAGGACTGTCCGAGCAGCACTGGATCGCGCTGGGACAGACTCTGAAACAAATCCACACGAGCCAGCTTCCGCCTGAGCTGACGGTGATTATCCGGCGCGAAACCTTTGTGCCGTCGCGGCGCCACATAATCGATCGTCTCGGGGATGCGGTCGGCGGGCGCTCCGATCCGGTGGGTCGCGAATTCGCGGAATTCTGGCGTTCGCGGCGCGAGCAGATTCGCACGATTGTCGATCGTGCTGACACGCTCGGCGGGAAGATGCGAATGGCTTCGGTTCCGTCAGTTCTATGCCACGCCGATTTACACACCTTCAATGTGTTGCTCGAGGAAACCGGACAATGGTGGATCGTCGATTGGGACGAGACCGTCCTTGCACCTAAAGAGCGCGATCTGATGTTCTTTGCCGGTGGTATCATGCGCGGCCTGATCCAGCCGCATCAGACCGAGGCCTTCTTTCGCGGCTATGGCTCGAGCGCAATCGATCCGGGCGCAATCGCCTACTATCGCTACGCCCGGGCGGTGGAAGACATGAGCGCGTACGGCGAGCGGGTGTTTTTTCTGCCGGAGGCCGGCGAAGAAACAAGGCGCGACGCGCTCGCCGGCTTCCAGCAACTGTTCGAGCCGGGAAATATCGTCGAAATCGCCTTTGCGGCGGACAGGTGAGCACCTGCGCGATTTTCACTACACCGCCATGCGAAGGCTTTCCTCAGGGCATTTCCCATAGAGATCGTACTTCTACTGCGTCGAAGGCTCTGGGCATTTTCTTTGCCCATTCGATTGCTTCGGCTTTCGATTCTACACGCAGCCGTTTTGTTCAGCTCTGCGAGGGACGGGCGGCTCCCGAGCCGCCCCTACGAAAGCGGATCAGATTCGTAGGGGCGCGTCGCGCCGCGCCCGCCTCCGCGAGGCGCTCCGTCACTGACGGCCGTCCACTGGCAGAAAAAGGCCGAGGGCGCGCCACGGGCGCTTTAGCCTTCGCGTTACATTGCGCGCAGGCGGTCGAGGATGTCTTCGGAGAATAGTTCCGCGGGGAGTAGTTCGGGACCTACAAAGGCGGCGGGACCGAGATCGGGAAAGGCGTTGCGGGCGCGGGCTTCGCGGACTTTGATTCGGCGCGCGAGCGCATCCGGGCCGAACTCGACATTAAGAATCGACCAGCTCGAGGCGGTCAGCCGCAACCGGCGCATCCGCTCGCGCCGCTCCTCGGCGTAGGGACGGAAAATCTCGGGAGTCCAGGCACGATTCTCGAGCATCAGGTCGCGCACAATTCGGACATCGCGAAAGGTGATCGAAAGCCCCTGCCCGATTATCGGATCGTTGTGGCCCGCGGAGTCGCCGATCAGAACCACGCCCGGCGCGTACGGAGTGTCGGTCCAGGTGTCCTCGTTGCCATAGGAATTGCAGGGACCGGCGGGGGTCGCGCCGGCCAGATGCTCGGATGCGGGGACGCATCGGAGCTTGAACGCGTCGAGAAAGCGCGCCTGGTTGTCGGCGCCGGCGAACCGGCGGCGATCTTCTAATCCATAGCAGATGTACAACCTGACCCGGCTCGCCGATTGCGGAAACGCGAGAAAGTTGATCGTGTCTTCGGTTCCAAAGGTTTGCAGGTCTTCGGGCCATCCGTCGGTGTCGTCGACCAGAAGACCCGCCATCAGATGGTGCGAAGGGTCGCGATGATACTCGATACCGGCCTGGCCGCGGACGATTGAGTTGCGGCCGTCGGCGCCGATCACGATGCGCGGATTGTATTCGCACGCGCGGCCCTCGTGGCGAAATCGCACGACGGGCGCGGCGCCCGGGGTAACTGCAACGTCGGTGACGCCCCGAAGCATCGCGGCGCCGCGCGAGATCGCCTCGGCGTTGAGGAGATCGCACACCGTGGGATGACGCATGCATAGCGGAGGCGGCAAGCCCATCGGCTCGAACGCGGTCAGGTCGAGCGTCTGGCTTTCGGCGCTGGCGATATCGAGATCGTCGCCGTAAGAGATATGGCGTTTAAGATGATGCCCGCCTGCTTTTATGAGGAGATCATACAATCCGAGCCGCTTGGTCTCGGCGACTCCCCATGGCGCGATCCATTCGCCGCGTACCTGATCGATGTGGACGGTGGATTTCTCGAGGATGATGGTTGCGATTCCGGCCTGCGCGAGGCTGGCGGCGAGTGCGCCGCCGCCGATTCCTCCGCCGATAATCACCACCTCTGGAATTGTCTGGTTGGGCATGGTGTATCCGATGATTAAGCACAACTCCACGAGGTTGTCAGGAGGATGGCGAAGGCACACAGGCTAAAGCCTGTGGCACTTCCAAACAAAAACTAAAATCAACAGTCAAAACACCAAGGC
>JBAPSR010000116.1:0-21604 GCA_049281755.1 Binataceae bacterium (SeqCode) | reverse complement strand
AGCAAAGTGATCAGTGGCGCGGGCGTCTCGCCCGTGGGCGACGGCGGGCCCACGGGCCCGCCTACCAATGAATGCGCCAAAGGCGCGGACGCATCGCTATCGAGGCATCGGATGCACCCAGCACGATCCCGAAACCGTCTTGAGCGCGTTGCGGATTCCGGGAGCATCTCACGGCGCCGATCGCAACAAATCATTGGTAGGCGCGCCTGCGGCACGCATCTCTCACGGGCGAGACGCCCGCGCCACTATCTTTTCATAGAACTCGCCGCGGCGCGGGTAACGGCGGCCTTCCTCAATAGCTCTTTTCTGCCAGTGGTGGCCGACGGCTCGTCGGTCCACGCGAAGCGTCTTTTGTCTGCGCAGAGCGTCGCCTCCGCGGGGCTCCAACGGTTCCCTAACGATCGGTAGGTTTTTTGCCAGATTTGTTCATGGCTGAACTGTTCAGCCTTATGCTCTCCAGCGCACTGTGTAGAATAGTGCTCATGAAGTCGCCACCAGACTATTTCCTACTCGCTTATCGCCCGCTCGTCACGACGCGATGCCGCGTTGTCAGCATCGAGGCTCCCATCGCCTGACCATTGGGTCAGTTGGATTCGCAAAATGCGAAATTTCATAACGAACTCTATCTCAGCACAGAAATCTCCAGCATTTCTCAGGAGAACCTTCAAGGACGTGGATCAAAATTCCCGGAGCGAACCCACCGTGGAGACATCGTTTCCATTCGCGCTTAGGCGAGCACGAAGCAGGCTTCAATCTCCACGAGGTCTCGCCTTGAGCGACGCCGGAGGGACTCGAACTTGCGACACAGGTCTTAGCGCCATGATTCGCCCGACCTCTGCTCGACTCTCTTCCGTTATCGGCGCGCGCTGCTCGACGCTCGCGCGCTTGGTCGGCTATAAGTCTCTGCGCGCCAAACCGATTGGCGCCGTGGGCGGAGAATTTCGATGACCACACGGGAACGACAGGGATGGACGATCGTGGCGAGCATGTTCGTCACGCTCTGCTTCATCTTCGGCTCCGGCTACAACACCGGCACCCTGTTCTTCCCGCAACTGGTCCACCAATTCGGATGGACGCACGCGCGCACCGCGTGGCTGACCAGCGCGCTGGCCATCTCCGCCGGCTTCAGCGCCCCGCTGGTCGGATGGCTGCTTGATCGAATCGAGGCGCGGATCGTGATGGCCGTCGGAGCCGCGCTGTCGGGGGCGGCGTTCCTGGTCGCGAGCCAATCGCATTCGTTCATGCCGATGCTGATCGCGTATCTGGTGCTCGGCCTCGGCATCGGCGCCGCGACGCTGCTGCCCGCCGCGCTGGTGATCGCCAACTGGTTCGGAGCGCGGCGCGGGATTGCGATGGGGGTGACATTCGCCGGCACCTCGCTCGGAGGCGCGGCGATGATCGAGATTGGCAATCTCGCGATTTTGCATTTTGGCGGATGGCGTGCGGGTTACCTGGTGCTTGCGCTTCCGATGTTCGTGGTCGTCATCCCGCTGGTGCTGATCATGATTCGCACCCGTCCGCCCGAGACGCGCGAACTCAGCGTGCAGGCGTCGGCCGACGCGCTGCCGGGCCTCGAGCTGTCCGAGGCGCTCGGCACGCGTTCGTTCTGGATGATCGCGTTCGGCCAGTTTCTTTACGCCTGCGTAGCCGCCGCCTCGGGGCTTCATCTGGTCAGCTATCTGCTTGGACTCGGCTACAGCGAGTCGTTCGGCGCGATGATCGCGAGCCTGGCGCTGGCGTTGGCCGCGGCGGGCAAGCTTTTGATGGGGACCGTCTCGGATCGCGTCAGCCCGCGCTTCGCGCTGGCCGCGAATTTCATTGTGCAGGGGATCGCGATGCTGCTCGCGCTGAGTATCGGGAAGTCCGCGATGGTACCGGTGTTCGTGCTTTTATACGGGCTGACGCTCGGAGCGCCGCTGGTGCTGATTCCGCTGTTGACCGCGGATTCGCTGGGGCTCAAGCGTTTCGGCACGATCGGCGGGGTCGCCGGCGTGTTCAACACGATCGGCGCGGCGGTCGGCCCGGTCGCCGCCGGCAGGATCTTCGATATCACCGGAAGCTATGCGCTGGCGTTCGAAATCTTCGCGGTGCTATGCGTCGTCGGCGCCGCCGTGACGCTGGCCTGCCGAAATCTCGACGCCGAGCAAGCCCGCATCGCAACCGCCGCCGCAAAATCCGCCGCCTGAGCGCGACGGCGCCAGCGGCGGCTCAGTGCTTCGATCCTCCAAGCTCAATCAACGCGCGGAGCTTTGCGGAAATATCCGCCGCCCGCACAACATCTGTGATTATCGCGGCGGCGTCGGCGCCGGCGGCGAGAACCTCGGGCATCGAGGCCTCGGTGATCCCGCCGATCGCGACGATCGGGATCTTCACCACCGCGCGGACCGCGCGCAGATTCGCGAGCCCCTGTCCCGCCGCCGTATTTTTAAGCCCGCCGGGGTACATCGGACCGAAGCCGATATAGTCGGCGCCGCCGGCCTCGGCCGCGCGCGCCATCGCGGTATCGTGGGTCGAAATTCCGATGATCTTCTTCGCGCCGATAATCTCGCGCGCGGCCGCCAGCGGCAGGTCGGTCTGCCCGAGATGCACTCCGTCGGCTTCGGCGAGGATCGCGATATCCACGCGGTCATTCACGATAAAGACCGCGCCGCGCGCGCGGCATCGCGGCGCAATCGCGCGCGCCGCGAGCAGAAACTCGCGCCCGGAAGTATCCTTGAGCCGCAGTTGCAGGATTCGCGCGCCCGCCGCGAGCATCAGCTCCGCGAGTTCGACGGGATCGTGGCCGCCCGACGGGTCGACCATCGCGTAGAACTGCGACGGCATCTGCATCGTCAGGCGCACACTTGAGGCAGCTCAGGTCGGATACTTGGTCAACGCGATTTTATGATCGGTGATCTTCTTGCGCAGCGTGTTGCGATTGAGCCCGAGCATCCGCGCCGCCTTGACCTGATTGCCGCCGGTGCGGCGCAGCGCCAATTCGATCAGCGGCTTTTCGATCTCGCCAACCAGCTTCTCGTACAGGTCGCGCGGCTCGCTGCCGTCGGCGGCGTCGAGCCACTGGCCGATTCGTCCCGCGATTATTCCGGCCAGCGCCGCGCTGTCACCTCCGGCGGCGGAACTTCCCGGAGACACCGGCGCCACGATGCTGCGCGCAAGCTCGATATCGTCGGCGCGGATGGTGTTGCCGGGCGCGAGCAGCGCCGCGCGCATCACGGTGTTCTCGAGCTCGCGCACGTTGCCGGCCCAGTCGTGCGCGGCGAGCTTGGCGCGCGCTTCGGGACTGATCGCGGAGACTCGCGCGCTCATCTCATGCACCGCCTTGCCCACGAAGTAGTCGGTGAGTTCGGGAATATCGTCGCGCCGTTCGCGCAGCGACGGCATCTGGATCGGAATCACGCGCAGCCGGAAGTACAGGTCCTCGCGGAATTTGCGCGCCGCGACCAGGGTCTGCAAATCCTGGTTGGTCGCCGCGATCACGCGCGCCTTGAGCTTGAGCGTCTCGACACTGCCGACCCGGTTGAACTCGCGCTCCTGCAGGACGCGCAGCAGCTTCGGCTGCAACTCGAGCGGCAGGTCGCCGATCTCGTCGAGGAAAATCGTGCCGCCTTCCGCCATCTCGAATTTGCCCGCGCGCCGTTCGTTGGCGCCGGTGAAGGAGCCGCGCTCATGGCCGAAGAGTTCGCTCTCGAGCAGTCCTTGCGGAATCGCCGAGCAATTCACCGCGACGAACGGCGAACGCCACCGCGCCGACTTGAAATGGATCGCGCGCGCGACCAGCTCTTTGCCGGTTCCGCTCTCGCCCGAGAGCAGCACGGTCGCATCGTTGGTGACCACGCGGCCGACCATCTTGTAAACGTTCTGCATCGCGAGGCTGCGGCCGATAATTTCGCCGCCGACGAGCTGCCGATTGACCTCGTTTTTGAGCCGATCGAGATCGGCAGCCTGCGCCGCAACCTCGATCGCGCGTGCGACCGCCGCCGCGACCAGGTCCAGATTCGCAAACGGCTTGGTCAGGTAGTCGTGCGCTCCGCGCTTCATCGCCTCGACCGCGTTGTTCATCGTGCTCGCCGCGGTCACCACGATTATCAGCGTGCGAACGTCCTGCGCCCGGGCCGTCGAGAGCACTTCAAGCCCGCCGACTCCCGGCATGATGATATCCAGTATCGCCACGTCGAAGCGGTTCGAGCGCAACGCTTCGAGCGCCGCGGCGCTGTCCGCGGCTTCCTCGACCGAGTAGCCGTCGGCTTCAAGGCGATGACGCAGAACCAGGCGAATCGCGGGGTCGTCGTCGGCGATCAGGATCGTGGCGGACGAAGCGCCTGTGACGGGAGTCTCGTCGGGGGTCTGGGCTTCAGCGGATGGCATCGTGGTTACCAGCTTAACGATCGTTCCCCGCCGTGTCATCGCCGCCGAGTTTGGTGCTGCCATGGACCCGGACGCTGCCGATAGGAAGCGTCACCTTGAAAGTCATGCCTGCAGGCGGCTCGCTGTCCTCGCCGGTCCGTCCGAGTCCTCCGCGAGCAGCCCATAGCCGTCCTCCGTGGAGCGCGATGATCCGCTGGCTCAGCATCAGGCCGAGCCCGGTTCCGGAAGGCTTGGTGGTGAAGAACGGGGTGAAGAGCTGCGCGAGTGCGTCCTCGGGAATTCCTACGCCGTTGTCGCTTATCTCGACGCGCAGGAACTGCAGCCGCTGCCCGTCGGTGGTCATTCGGAACTCGGTCTCGATCCGCGTATGCATCCGGATCGTCCCGCGCGCGCCCAGCGCTTCATGAGCGTTTTTGACCAGGTTCAGGAATGCCCGTTCGAGCGCCGCCGCGTCGCCCGATACGTCTGGCAGGCTGGGGTCGAAATCCTGCTCGATATGAACCTCGTTGGGCGCCTTCGGGTACAGCCCGGCCATCCGCAACGCCTGATGCAGCACCTGGTGGATGTTAACCGGCTCCTTGACCAGGCGTTGCGGTGCGCTGACCGCAAGCACCTGTTCGACCAGCCCCGTGATACGGTTAACCCCGTCGCGGATGACCCCGTAATACTGCTGCACCCTTGGCTCGGACGGGTACATCGCGGCGAGCAGCTCCGCCGCGCCCTTGATGCCGGTGAGGGGGTTCTTCACCTCGTGGGCCAGCCCGGCGGGGGACAACCGCAGGCTGAGCTCGGTCGAGTCTGTCACTTGGGCGGCACTCTTCTGATGAGCCAGGTCGTGGAGCAATACGATGGCGCCCTGGGTTCTGCCGTCCTCGCTGAGCAAGGGCGAAACCTCGGTCCTGACGGTAATCGACCGCGGGCCCACGCCGAGGACGGTATCCGGATCGCCGACACTCTGCCCAGTTTTCAGGCAATTGCGCACCATCCCGTCCAACCACGGGTTGTGATCGAGAAGGTCGGCGAGCTGGGGATGCGTGATAGAAGACGCTCCCAGCATGGTCTCTGCGGCGGGGTTTATCGCTAGCGGCTCAAACCCCGCCGATACCACGATGATTGCGTCCGGCAGGCTGTCGATGATGTCGCGCCAAAGCTGCACTCGGATAGCCGCGCTCGGTCCTTGAGGGCTGATGGGGGGAGCGAGCCGACTTGGAAGGGAAGCTACCATAAGCCGCGGGCGCATCGAAGTGGGGCGCCGATTTAAGGGGTAAATACGGCGTTTTTAGGGAGCTCGAACGTCACGAGTGATAAAAGTTATCAACAATTTTTGTTCCAAACATAAGATTTTTTTATACATGATCTCCCGTTTACGGGTTGCTTACTCGCAGCCCAGCGGTTACCGTGGCCGAGGTTCATGGTGGGGGATGACTCGAGGCAACCGAACAACCGTCGTTCTTTGTGCGATACTTCTGGCTCCGGTACTGACCGGGATGTCGGCGTATCGTGCGGTTGCGGCCGAGCCGTTGACCGTTTCGCCGGGGTGGGCACCCCAAAATCCAGCGATAGCCGCCTTGGGCGCATCCGGGGCCGCTGAGCCCGCCGTCGCAGTGCCGTCGCTCGAGACGGTCGCCCCGTCGCCCTTCATCATTTCCAAGCCTAAGCCCGTCGCACCATTCCCGATCCTGCTCAATTCGATCGTCCAGAAATATGTTCACGACTATCTGAGCCGCCCCGACACGCTCGAGGCCAGCTTCACCCGTAGCCGGCCCTATTTGCCTGAAATGGCCCGCGTGATGCGGTCGTATGGCGTTCCGGAAGACATGGTCTACCTGGCCTTCGCCGAAAGCGAGTTCTCCCGGCACGGGAAGGGCCCTTGGCAGTTCAACAAGGGCACTGCGGAGAAGTACGGGCTGCACGTGAATCGATGGGTCGATGAGCGGCGTGACCCTATCCTTTCGACCCGAGCCGCGGCCGAGTACCTGGCCGACCTGCACGACGCGGCCGGCTATGACTGGCGGGTAGCGGTCGTCGGATGGAATCGCGGGGATCTGGCGATTAATCGCTTCTGGGTGATGCGCGGCGAGAATTTCAACCGCTTCATGACCAAGCTGCCCCGCGACACGCGATGCCTCTTGGGCAGGTTCATGGCGGTCGCCTTTATCGCGCACAATTCCGCGGCCTACGGGATTGGGAACGTCGATTACGAAGCGCCTCCCGCATACGGTCAGGTGTCCGTCCGCGGCGGGACTACGCTGGTCAATATCGCGCGCGGGTACCATACAACGGTCACCCATCTTAAGGAGCTGAACCCCGCGATCCTGCGCGACCGGGTTCCGCCCTATGCGCGCAACTACACGGTCCGAATCCCGCTGATCAGCACTGCCTCCGCCAGCTGAGCCGTCTTCGTCCGTCGTCGCCCGTTGCGCCCCCAATCTGGGTTCTCATCGCGCGCGAAGCCGCGTATTCTTGCCGATAAGATGATTAGTACCGACGACGCTCTGCGCATCGTCCTTGAGTCCGTCGCTCCGCTCGGCGTCGAACGCGTGCCGCTCCTCGACGCGCTGGGCCGAGTGCTCGCCGAAGAGATTCTCTCGTCTCGAGACATTCCGGGGTTCGACAACTCAGCGATGGACGGCTACGCGGTTCGCGCCGCCGATATAGCCACCGCCAGCGAAGCGCATCCCGTCCGCCTGACGGTGGTCGAGACTGTTCCGGCAGGCCGGATGCCGGAGCATCAGGTGGGTCCGGGGCAATGCGCGCGCACGATGACCGGTGCGCCGATCGCGCCCGGGGCCGACGCGATCGTGCAGGTCGAGCGCACCCGCGCAGACGGTTCTACCGTCGAGATTCTCGCGCCTGCGGAACCGGCTGCCTTTGTGCGTCCACGCGGCGAGGATCTGCGCGCGGGGGAGTCCGTCATGTCGCCCGGCAAGATGCTTTCGCCCGCGGACCTTGGGATGCTCGCGTCGCTTTCGCGCTCGATGGTCGCTGTGTACCGGCGGCCGCGCGTCGCAATCGTCGCGACCGGCGACGAGCTGATCGATATCGACCAACAGCCGACCGGCGCGCAGGTCGTCAACTCGAGCGCCTACGCGTTGTCGGGTGCGATTCGCGAGGCCGGCGGCGAGGCGATAATCCTGCGCGTTGCCCGCGATACCAAGAGCGAGGTTCGCGAGCGGCTCGAAGAGGCGATGGCGTTCGACGTGGTGCTCTCAACCGGCGGCGTCTCGGTCGGACAATTCGATTTCGTAAAGGGCGTCCTTGATGAACTCGGGATGCGCACGCTGTTTCACGGCGTTGCGCAAAAACCGGGGCGTCCGCTCAAGTTCGGATTGATCGACGCGCACCCGGTCTTCGGACTGCCGGGGAACCCGGTCTCGACGCTGGTATGCTTCTATCTCTACGCGGGACCTGCGCTGCGCCGGATGGCGGGGCGCGCCGCCAGGGAGATCGGGCTTGCGCGAGTGGCAGCGCGATGCGCCGCCGACGTCAAGCTTGCGAATAATCTGACCGAATTCGTGCGGGTCAGGCTCGAGCGCATCGGTGGCGAGTATCTCGCGGTGCCGACCGGGAATCAGGGTTCAGGAATTCTGAGCTCGCTCTCGCGCGCCGACGGTCTGCTAATCGGACCTGCCGCCGTCCCGATGCTGCGCAAGGGCGATCAGGCGACGGTGCTGCGGTTGACGACTACAGTCGGTGACGAGGCATTCTTCGAGGAACGTCTCCACAACCAATGAATGACGATTGCCGCTATCGCGCCAAAGATCGCCGAGCCGATGATTATCGCCGAGAGTTGAATCTGCAGTTTAAGAAAATGCGGGAACAGGTATATCTCAACCGGCTGCGGCTGGATATTCGCCCAGACGACGTAGATCACCCACAGGACCACGAGCGTGCCGATGATGAATTTCGGGTTTTTCGCAAATGCGGGCATGACCGGCGGCTCCTTGCTGCGTGACCTGAGCGAAAGCTTGCTTGGCCGCAACGGCATTGTCAACGCAGCCGGAGGGCGGATTCGTGCAGCCGCAAAGCTGCGCAAAGTGGGGTGATCGCGATGCGCTATCGAGTCGGGCAGGGCTTTGATTTTCATCCTCTCGCCGCCGGCCGCAGGCTGGTTCTGGGCGGAGTCGAGATCGCGCACGACAAGGGCCTAGTGGGGCACTCCGATGCCGACGTGGCGGCGCACGCATTGGCCAACGCAATCCTGGGCGCGATAGGCGAGGGCGATCTGGGCCGCCATTTCCCCGACAGCGACCCGCGCCACGCCGGCGCCGACAGTATCCGCATCCTGGGCGAGGTCTGGGCGCTCGCGAAATCCCGCGGATGGCGCATGACCAACGCCGATTTGACGATCTTCGCGCAAGCGCCGAAGCTCGGGCCGCATCTGGATACGATGCGCCAGCGAATCGCGGATGCGATTTCGGTCGAGCGCGATCGTGTCAACGTGAAGGCCACGAACCCCGAAGGAATCGGCGCGCTCGGCCGCGGCGACGGGATGGCCGCCGCCGCAATAGTAATGCTCGAAGCAGATTGATCGGCGAGCTCCTTGGATTGTCCCTCTCCCAACAGGGAGGCCGTCGATAAATGGCGAGTTCTTGTCTGTCATCCTGAACGAAGGCTGCCGGAGTGAAGGATCTCCGCGAAGCGATTAGTGCGCAATGCCCAGTTTGGTTGCACTAATCGCTTCGCGGAGATCCTTCGCCTACGGCTCAGGATGACTACAAGCGAGGTCTGCAGATAAAATCGACAGTCTCCTTTTGGGCGAGGGAATACACAGCGCAATCACGCGGGGCGGAAATACTGACCGGGGGTTTGGCCGAAGGTTTGCCGAAAGGCCGATATGAAGGCGCTAGTGCTGTCGTAGCCGACCTCGAGCGCTGCGGTCGTCACCGCTTCACCCGCCGCCAATAGTCTCAGCGCGTGGCCGAGCCGGAGCTGCTGGCGCCATCGCCCAAACCCAAGTCCCGTCTCCGATCTGAACAGCCGCTCGACGGTTCGCTTGCTCGCGCCTGCGAGGCGTGAAAGCTCAATGAGCGACCCGCGCTCGGAGGGACTTTGCTGAAGCAATGTTGCTATTCGCTTGGCGCGCGCGTCACGCGGCATCGGCAGACTTATCGCGTCGGCTTTCATCACGCGCAGTTCGTCGAGCAACACCGACGCCAGATGCGCCTGCGCCGGAATCCTGAGGCGGAGTCCCTTGAGCTCGCCGACGCGGAGAATCAACTCGCGCAGCATCGCGGAGACCGCCAGCACGCGGCATCGGTCCGGCAGCCGCGCGTCGAGCGTCGGGACAAAGTACACCGCGCGCATCGAGACTGCTCCCGACATCTGAACCGAATGGCGGGTGTGCGCCGGCACCCACACCGCTCTGTGCGGCGGAACGATCCAGGAGCCGTCGGGAGTGCGCACGGTCATCACGCCCTGCGGCGCGTATGTCAGTTGATGCCACGGGTGCGAATGAGTTTTGAGCAGGTGGCCATTGCGATACTCTCCCGGCGTTCCGGCGCGGATCTTGTACTTGGTTGGGTCGAAGAACCAGTGACGCTTTTTCGCCATCAGATGGCAATTTAGCGCAAGACTGCCGCGAAGATGAAGTGCTATGAACCAGGGTGCGGAGATTAACCGGTTCTGAGAACAGGGAAATCGTGATGGCCGCAGAGGTACTGCGATGGTCGCCAGAAACATTGCGCACTTCGATGTCCACGCGGACGACGTGGGGCGCGCACGGAAATTCTATGAACGGGTATTCGGATGGCGCTTCTCAGAGTGGGGCCCGCCGGATTTCTTCCTGATCGAGACCGGCACCGAGAGTGATCCGGGCATCCACGGTGCGGTCCACGACCGTCCCAAGAACGGTGAGCGTGCGGTAGGGTTCGAGTGCACGATCTCGGTCGATGACGTGGACGCGATCGCGAAGGTTATCGAGGCCGAGGGCGGCAAGGTCACCATGCCCAAGTTCGTGATTCCCGGCGTTGGCGAGTTGATCCAATTCAGAGACACGGAAGGCAACGTCGTTTGCGCGATGCGTTACTTCGACGAAGTGAGGTTGGGCAGACCTTGACGGCCACTGCACGTGGCATTGGCGCCGAGCATGAATGCCTCGGGATTTCTCGCGCAGCGCTCGAAATGACGATCGGGGAGGGCTGCTGACGATACGGGAAGTTGTGGAAGAACGCCGAGATCCGTGTTCGCCATCCTGAACCCTTCGACGCCGCTCAGGGCAGGCTCCGTGAAGAATCTCCGCGAAGCGATTAGTGCGAAATCCAAAGGCTCGGTTGATCCGAGGGAGGAGAGATCGCAAATGCCAGCGCAATTGGATCACATCATTCTCAACGTCAACGATCGCGCAAAGAGTATCGAGTTCTATACGCAGGTCATGGGCTTCTCGCACGAAGGCGAGCGCGCGGGCACGCCGTTTACCACGATTCGCGTGAACCCGGGCTTCATGATCCAGTTGGCGCCGTTTGGAACCAAAGGCGGCGAGCATCTGGCGTTCTCGATGGCGCCCGCCGAGTTCGAGCAGATCTTCCAGCGAATCCGCGAGCGTGGCATCGAGTACGGCGACCAATTCGACACCGTCGGCAACGGCCGCGGTCCGGGCGACTCGGCGGGAGTGAACGGAGATTGGAAGGCGGTGTACTTCTTTGATCCTGATCGGCATCTGATCGAGATTGGCCGCTACTGAACGCAAGGTCTATAGATCGCTGCCGTCGGAATCGTCGCCGCCGCCGTCGTCGGCCGATTCCATTTCATCGACCGCTTCGTCGAAGTCTTCGCCGCTGAAATCGTCGCCCATCTCCTGGCCCATCTTTTTCATCATCCGGGCGACGCTTTTAGGATCGTTCTCGTCGAGTCCGCCGAGCTTCGAGGGGTCCGCCAGCGAATCCATCCGCTGCTCTTCCGACTTGGGCATCGCGAAGCGCGACATCAGGCGCTTCATCTTCTTGCCGCCGCAATGACTGCATACCGCGCGGACCCGCTCAGAGACTCGAGTAGTCAGGACGCTGGTGCGCCGATGGCATCCGGCGCATTCGTATTCGTAGATCGGCATCGATACGTTCCGATTCAATCTCCAATTATCTCGTTCAGGCTGCTGATTATTTCGGTGAGTTCTTCAGGTGCGGCGCGCCCGAGACGGCGTCCCAGGCGCTCGACTGACAGAGTTCGAATCTGGCTAATCTTGACCCACGACCGCTTCGGGAATTTCCCTGCTCTAAGCTCGAGCGAAAGAGGCAGTCCCACTCGCTGCGGCCGGCTGGTCAGCGACATTGCAATCACCGTTCCCGACCGTTCATTGAAGACTTCGTTACTGAGAATCAACACGGGGCGGTTTCCCGCTTGCTCATGGCCGCGCACAGGATTCAAGTCGGCCCACAAGACGTCACCTCTCAGTATTCGGGCCATTGATCGATCTCGAGCGAGATTCCCTCTTCCGCCATTGCCTGTTCTTCGCGTGGATCTAGCTTCGCGCATTCGCGCGCGAGCCGTCCGCGATCCATCCGCTCGAGCGTTTCGTGCAGCGCGTGCTGAATCGCCTTGCTGCGATTCGGGAAGACGCGGCGTTTCACCAGCGCGTCCACCCGCTTCAGAACCGCGCTCGGGATCGTGATTGCAACTTTCGCGCTCGCCATGACGGTATGATAATACATCACACTTTCAGATTTCCGCAACAAACCCGTGCGCGCCTTTTGAGCGATAATTCGACGGATGCTTGAATCGGCGGGTGGGGTCGGCATACTGGTCAGCGGCACGATGATCTCCGCCGACCACCATCGCGAGCTTGCCACGCCTGCCGCATCCGCCGCGCATCCCGCGACGTACGGCATCACTACGATGTGGCGCAACACGCGGATGATCGTGCTGTGCTCGATCTCGGCGGCGCTTTACGCGGCGGTGCTGATCCCGTTCAAGGCGGTGCCGTTTATCCCGGGCGTGACCGAGCTTCGGCCCGCCAACGCGATTCCGATCGTGTGCTCGTTTCTGTTTGGACCGGCGGGCGCGTGGGGCAGCGCGATCGGCAACACGATGGGCGACTTCTTTGGCGGCGCGTCGCCCTCGGATCTTTTCGGCTTCCTGGCAAATCTCAGCTACGGATGGATTCCCTACAAAGTCTGGCAGGTTATCGCCGAGGGCGAGGCGCCGATCTCGCGCTCGCCGTGGGCGATAGCCAAGTATCTGTTCACCTGCCTGGCCGCGAGCATGCTGTGCGCGGACCTGGTCGGATGGGGCGAGAACCTGCTCGCGCTCAGGCCGTTCGCGGCGCTCGGCAACGTGATTATCCTGAACAACATGACCGCGGCGATCGTGCTCTCGCCGTTTATCCTGCTCGCGGTTTATCCGCGCGTGCGCAAAGGCCATCTGCTCTATACCGACGTGATGCCCGAGCTGAAGCTGCGTCCGATCACGATCAGATGGCTCGGATTGGTGATGCTGGTAGTCGGTGAGACGGCGGCGTGGGCGTTTGGCAACCTGCTTTCGGTCGGACTGTGGGCGCCAAAATTTTTGCCGGCCTATATGAACGCTGCGCCGTACGACAAGTCGGTTGCGATCATCGTGAGTCCATTTATTTTTCTTGCGATGGCCGGCCTGGTGGTGATGTGAAATTCGAGCCGCAAAGTTCGCTCGAGAATATCGCCGGTCCCGCCGGTGCCGGCAGCGAATCCGCGGTCGAGGCTGTGGACTTAACCTTCACCTATCAGGACGGGGTGCGCGCTGCCCTGCGCGCAGTAGGGTTCAGGCAGGCGCGCGGCGAGCTCGTCGGCATCATGGGCGCGTCGGGGGCCGGGAAATCCACGCTGGCGAAATGTCTCAACCGGATCATTCCCGAGTTCGAGGGCGGCCAGTTCAGCGGCTCCGTGAGTATCGGCGGCCGCGCGCTCGACGGGTTGCGCGTGTGCGACGTTGCCGCGGAAGTCGGAATGGTGTTTCAGGATTTCGAGGCGCAGCTCTTCTCGACCAACGTCGCGCACGAAGTCGCCTTTGCGATGGAACAAATCGGGATGGATCGCGCGACGATGAACGAACGGATGACGCCCGCGCTCGAGGCCGTTGGCCTGCGCGGCTTTGAGCATCGCGATCCAACCTCGCTCTCGGGCGGAGAGAAGCAACGCCTCGCGATCGCGTCGGTGCTGGCGCTCAGCCCGCGCGTGATCGTGCTCGACGAGCCGACCACCGATCTCGATCCCGAGGGCAAGGCGGAAGTCTTCGCGCTGATTTCAAGCCTGCGCGAGCGCGGGCTCAGCCTGATCGTGATCGAGCATGAAACCGAAGAGCTGCGGCGCGCCGACCGCGTGATCCTGATGCGCGAAGGCGCGGTAATCGCGGTCGGTCCGCCCACCGTCGTGATGACCGATCTCGATCTGCTCGAGCAGTCGGGGGTGCATCCGCCGAGTCTCAACCGCGCGCTCGCGATGCTCGGAATCGGCGGCCATGCCGAAAGTGTTGACGACGCGTACGCAGCGATCGTGCGCGCCTATCCGCGTCTGGAATCCCGTGCGCAGAACCTTGCGCCGCAACCTGAGTCTGCGCCGGCGCATACGAATGACGCCGCGGCGCTCGCGACGGTCGAAGATGTGAGTTTCAACTACACCGGCGGTCCGCGAGTGCTCGACTCGATCAGCCTCGCGATCCAGCCGGGCGACTTTCTGGCAATCGTCGGCCAGAACGGTTCCGGCAAGACCACACTTGCCAAGCATATTGTCGGGCTGCTGAAGCCTGTGAGCGGCCGCGTGCTGCTGGGAGGGCGCGATCGCGCCGCGTTGCGCGCGGCCGAAACCGCGCGCGAGGCGGCGTACGTTTTCCAAAACCCGGACCATCAGATTTTCGCCGCGACGGTGTGGGACGAAGTCGCCTTCGGCCCGCGCAACTTCAAACTCGCTCCCGACGAAGTCGAGCGCCGCTGCGTCGAGGTGCTGGACGCGGTCGGTCTGCTCTCCGAGCGCGAGAGCGATCCGTTTCTCCTGAGCAAGGGCGAACGCCAGCGCCTTGCGGTCGCGAGCGTGCTCGCGCTGCGCCCGCGCCTGCTCATCCTGGACGAGCCGACGACAGGGCTCGACTACCGCGAGCAGCGCCGAATGATGTCGCTGGTGACGGAGCTCAACCGCTCGGGAATCGCGATCGTGATTATCACGCATACTCCATGGCTCGTGGCTGAGTACGCGCGGCGCGTCGCGCTGATTCGCAAGGGGCGCAAGCTGTTCGACGGCGGAGTGCGCGAATTCTTCGCCGACGAAGAACTGCTCAAAACCGCCTCGTTTCGTCCGCCCGAGGTGACGCGGCTTGCGCGCAAGTTCGGACGGCTCGCGCTATCCCCGCAGGAATTTGCCGACTGGGTGAAGGAGCGCGCCTGATGGCGCTGTACCGGTATATCGAGCGCGACACTTTCGTCCATCGGATGCATCCGACGGTCAAGGTGATCGCGCTGATCGTGATGTTCTGGTCGGTGTACTGGGTCGATAATCCGCTCGCGCTGTTGCCGCTTGGGTTTCTGCTGCTGTTTATCGCGGTGATCACCGGCTCGTCGGGAAATTTTTATGCGCTCCGCTGGCTGTTCATCATCTTGATCACCTCGACCACGCTGATGTGGATGGCCACGTACCGGCCGGGGCCGGCGATGGTCCATATGCCGCAGGTGAATATCCGCAAGGCGTCGATCCTGTTCGGACTCGGCAAGGGGATCAAGCTCGCGGAGCTGCTGGCGGCTTCGGTGCTGTTTATCTCGACGACCAAGGTGGAGGAATTCACGATCGGCCTTGCGAAGCTGCGGGTGCCGTATCGTGTAGGCTTTGCGGTGTCGCTGTCGTTCCGGCTGGCGCCGCTGTTCGTCGAATCCGCGCTGACGATCGTCGATGCGCAGCGGCTGCGGGGATACGAATTTGGCGAAGGCAGCATTTTCGAGCGGATGCGCCGGTACGCGACCGTCGCGGTTCCGGTCTTCATGGGCGCGCTACGCAAGGCCAACAGTATGGCGATGGCGCTCGAAGCGCGCGGCTTCGGCCGCCTGGCGCGTCCGACAACCTATATCGACTACCCGTTTCGCGGCGCTGACATGGTTGCATTTGCCGCCCTGTTCGCAATTGGCGCGGGCTATTTCCTGATCTACTGGACCGGCTACGGCGCCGTCGTCGCGTAGGCTCTTTGCGTCGATGCGGCGTTTTTCCGGCGCGTCCGCGCATGCTAAGTAAGTCTTTCCCGGAGTCGAGGATTCGCGTGGGCGAGTCCGTCAGAGGTTTACCAATGCTATTCGTGATAATCGGCCATGACGGGCCCAATGGCGCGGCGCTGCGTCCGAAGCTGCGTCCCGCGCATCTGGAAAATCTTCGCCCGTTCGTTGGTCGCGGCGAAGTGGTTATCGCGGGTCCATTCACCGACGGCAGCGGCAGCCTGATCGTCGTCAATCTCAAAAGCGAGGCCGATGCGCGCGCGCTCGCGAACAGCGATCCGTATCTGATCGGCGGAGTCTTCGAGCGGGTCGAGGTCAAGCCGTTCAAGCAGGTATTTCCCGAGTAGCTTTTCGAATTTCGAGAAATTTCCAATGGAGTGCCGATGGCAGGCGCATTATCAGATCTGAGAATTGTTGAAGTGGGCGAGATGGTCTCGGCCCCGTATTGCTCGAAGATGCTGGCGGACATGGGCGCCGAGGTGATCAAGATCGAGCGGCCGGGCGCGGGTGATCGTTCGCGCACGCGCGGACCATTTCCCAAAGACGAAGCGCATCCGGAAAAGAGCGGGCTGTTTCTCTATCTCAATACCAACAAGAAAGGCATCACGCTCGATATCGCGAAGCCCGAAGGGATGCGGATCCTGGAGCAGCTCGCCGCGGGCGCCGACGTGCTGATTCACAACGTCGCGCCGCCCGAGATGGATCGCGTCGGGCTTACCTGGCAGCGCATGGGCCGCGTCAATCCGAACCTGGTGATGACCTCGATCGTGCCGTTCGGACTCTCGGGTCCGTACCGGAATTTCCGCGCCGAAGATCTGACGGTGTGGGCGGCGGGCGGCGTGTGCGTGCTAAATGGCGGCGGCCCCGAGCACGCCGACCTTCCTCCGCTCAAAACCTTCGGCACGCAGGCCGGCTACCAGGGCGGGGTTCATGCCGCAGCCGCGACGATGGGTGCGGTGTTCGCGCGCGCGCGCGGCGAGAGCGGGCAGCACGTCGAGGTCTCGGTGCAGGAATCGATCGCGGCGATCCTCGAAATGACGTTCGAGTACTGGCCGTACATGAAGATGATCGCGACGCGCCTCGGGCAGAAGCCCCTGCAGCCGGTCGAAACGATGCAGTGCAAGGACGGCTACATCTACTTGTGCTGCATCGAGGAGCATCAGTGGCGCGGCTTCGTCGAGATCATGGGCAATCCCGAGTGGGCCAACGAGGAGATTTTCGGCGACCGCTTAAAGCGCGCGCTCAACTGGGACGCACTTAAAGTGTTCCTTGAAGAATGGGTCAGCCAGCAGACGGTGCTCGATTTGTACCGCAAGGCGCAGGCCAAGCGGGTGCCGTTCGCGCCGGTCTCGACCATGGGCGATCTGCTGAGCAACGAGCATCTGCGCGCGCGCGGATTTTTTGTCGAGATCGCGCAGCCGGTCGCGGGCACGCACAAATATCCCGGCGCTCCGCTGAAGTACCAGCGCACGCCGTGGGAAATCCGCACGCCCGCGCCGACGCTGGGGCAGCATAACGACGAGATCTTCGGGAGCCACCTCGGACTCTCCGCGGCGCAAATCGGCGAACTCAAAAACAAGGGTGTGATCTGACGATGGGCAAGCCTCCCCTTTCCGGGATCAAAATCTGCGACTTCACCTGGGTGTGGGCGGGGCCGTATTGCACCTTGCAGCTCGCGCACATGGGCGCCGAGGTCGTGCGAATCGAAACCAAAACAAGGCCCTGCGTGACACGGATGCTGCCGCCGTGGCCCGACGGAATTTTCGACGGACTCAACAAGTCGGGCTACTTCAATCAGTACAACCAGGGCAAGAAATCGCTCTCGCTGAATTTCAAGCATCCCGAGGCGAAGGAGATCGCGTGGCGGCTGATCAAGGCATCGGATGTGGTGATCAATAATTTCGCCGCCGGTGTGATCGACAAGATGGGCTTCGGCTACGAAGAGGTCAAAAAGGTCCGTCCCGATATCGTGATGATTTCCCTAAACGGTTACGGCGACACCGGCCCGTATCGCGAGTACGTCGCTTACGGGCCGGCGCAAGTCCCGCTGTCGGGGCTTTCGTCGCTGACGGGGTACAAGGGATTTCCTCCGATGCACGCCGGGTTCAGCTACGCCGATCCCAACGCGGGCGTGCACGGCGCGTTCGCGATCCTGACCGCGCTGTACCATCGCCACAAAACCGGCGAGGGCCAGTATATCGATATGAGCCAGTGGGAATGCGCGATGGATCTGCTGGCGGAAGGAATTCTCGAATACACGATGAACGATCGCGAGCCGGTGCGAAACGGAAATCGCGACGAGTTTATGGCGCCGCACGGGATCTTCCGCTGCGTCGATCTGCCGGAAAAGGTGATGGATGTGACGATCGACGAGTGGGTCTCGATCGTGTGCGCCACCGACGACGAATGGGCGCGTCTCTCGCGCGCTATCGGCAAGCCCGAGCTGGCGACGGACGCGCGCTTCAAGACGCTCGCCGCGCGCAAGCGCAACGAAGACGAGGTCGAAAAGATAATCACCGAATGGACCTCGAAGCGCCGCGTCGCGTACGTGGTCGATACTCTGCAGGCCGCGGGCGTCGCTGCCGGAGCGTGCGCCGACAATAAATATCTCTGCGAGGATCCGCATCTCGCCGAGCGCAAATTCTGGGTCGAGCTCGAGCATCCCGAGGTCGGCGTTCGCCGGCACTGCGGAATTCCGTGGCGGATGAGCGCGACCCCATGCGAGGTCAAGGCGCCCGCTCCATGTCTCGGGCAGCATACCGATCAGGTGCTCGCCACGCTTGGCTACAATGAAAACGAAGTCGCGGCACTGCACAAAAAGGGCGCGCTCGACTGAGCGCGATCGAATAGAGGAAACGCGATGCACACGCTTACGACTCTGCTCGACGGTTTGAGATTCGGCGAAGGTCCGCGGTGGCACGACGGGAAGCTCTACTTCTCCGACATGCACGCCAATCACGTGATGACGGTGGACCTCGAAGGGCGCAGCGCCGTGGTCTGCGAGGTGCCGAACAATCCTTCGGGACTCGGATGGCTCCCCGACGGCACGATGCTGATCGTCTCGATGACGGATCGCAAAGTGATGCGCATGGAGCGCGGGGGAGCGCTGAAAGTTCACGCCGATCTTTCGGCGCTCGCGCCGTTTCACTGCAACGACATGGTGGTCGATTCAAAGGGCCGCGCGTACGTCGGCAACTTTGGCTACGATCTTCATAAAGGCGAAAAGGCGCGCGGCACCGTGCTGATCATGGTCACACTGGACGGAAAGCCGCGCGTCGTCGCCGACGATCTGATGTTCCCCAACGGCACTGTCATTACGCGCGACGGCAAGACGCTCGTCGTGGGCGAATCATTCGGGCGGCGTCTGACGGCATTCGATATCGCGGCGGACGGTTCACTCGCGAATCGGCGGGTGTGGGCCGATCTCGGAAATAATGTTCCCGATGGAATCGCGCTCGATGCCGAAGGCGCGATATGGGTCGCGACTCCTATGTCCTCGGAAGTGATTCGCGTGCGCGAAGGCGGCGAAGTCAGCGAACGTATCAAGGTCGCGACCGACGCGTTCGCCTGCATGCTGGGCGGGGCCGATCGCAAGACACTGTTCGTTCTGACCTCGGCCTCGTCGGATCCGGCGGCTTGCCTCGCCAACGCGACCGGGAAGGTCGAGATCACCAAGGTCGAAGTGCCGGGAGCGGGACTGCCGTAGCGGCTAGTCAAGCGCCGCGCGGCGTGGCGTAATCATAAACGATGAGCGTGAACACAAATTCGGACCTTTTTTCCGCGCGCCGGCGCCGCTTTCTGGATGCGATCGGGGCGGGCGCTACCGCGATCCTGCCGAGCGCGCCCGCCGCGTATCGATCCGGCGACGTCGAATTTATCTATCGGCAAGACAATGATTTCTACTACCTGACGCGTTTCGAGGAGCCGGAGTCGGTCGCGCTGTTTTCTCCGGGGCATCCCGACGGCGAGTTCGTGATGTTCGTGCGGCCGCGCGACAAGGACCGCGAGACCTGGACTGGCAAACGCGCGGGCATCGAAGGCGCGATGGTCGACTACGGCGCGGACAAGGCCTTCACCCTCGACGAACTCGAAAAGGTTCTGCCGCGTTACCTGGAAAAGACCGAGCGCCTGCACTATCCAATCGGACGCAATCCGGATCTCGATACGCGTGTGATGAAACTCTCGCAGTATTCGAGCGCGATGCGCCCGCGGCTGGGCTCGGGTCCGTACGCGATTTTCGATCCGCGCGAGATAATCCACGAATCGCGTCTGCACAAGGAGCCCGACGAGCTCGAGCTGATGCGCCGCGCGATTGCGATCTCGGGCGAAGCTCATCAGCGCGCGATGCGGATGGCGCGCGGCGGAATGCGCGAATGGCAAATCGAGGCCGAGGTCGATTACGCATTCCGCTCGCGCGGAGCGTCCGGGCCGAGCTATCCGTCGATAATCGCGTCGGGACCGAACGCCGCGATCCTGCATCACATCCAGAATCGCCGCGAGATGCGCACCGGCGAGCTGCTGCTGATCGATGCGGGCTGCGAGTACGATTTTTACGCATCCGACGTGACGCGCACCTTTCCGATCGGCGCGCGCTTCACTGCGCTCCAGAAGGAACTCTACGAGATCGTGCTCGCCGCGCAGGCGCGCGCGATCGACCAGGTTAAGCCTGGCGCGCGCTTCGACGATCCGCACGACGCCGCGCTGCGTGTGCTGATCGACGGGATGCGCTCGCTAGCGCTGGTCAAGGGAACCACCGAAGAGATTATCGAAGCGGGCTCCTATCGCCGCTATTACATGCATCGCACCAGCCACTGGCTCGGCATGGACGTTCACGATGTTGGTCTGTACCGGGTCGGCGGCCAGTCGCGCAGTCTTGAATCCGGGATGGTGCTGACGGTCGAGCCCGGTATCTATATCGATGCCGACGATGACACGGCGCCCGACGCGATGCGCGGCGTCGGCATCCGGATCGAGGACGACGTGCTTGTCACCGCGAGCGGGTACGAGGTGATGACGGCCGCGATTCCCAAGCAGGTTGCCGAGATCGAGGCTCTCACCGCCGCGTAATCGCAGGTGGCGAGCCTCGTGCCAGGCCGGGAAGCCATCGCGCATGCTCACCGCCGCGAACCGTCGCCTCGCGCTCGTCGGCGTCGCGATGGTCGCCGCGACCATCGTGTTCAGCCTGCTCGAAAATCGCGCGGCGGCGAGCCGCAACTTGACCTTGCAGGAAATCACCGCGTGGGCGGGTCTCGCGATCTTTGCGGCGCTCTACTGGCTGGGATGGATCGAGATAAATCGCCGCGAGGAAGGCGCGCTGCGTGTCGTGATTGCGATCGCCGTGATTTTCTCGATCGTCGGTGTGCTGCTTCCCGCTTTCGACTCTCCGGACATCTACGCGTACGCGAATATGGGATGGATGCAGTATCGGTACCATCTGAATCCCTACGCGCACCTGATCCGCGAAGCGCCCGGATGGCAGCGCGATCCAATGCTGGCCGGGGGATGGCAGAACATCGCGATGCCGTACGGTTTTCTCTTCAGCCATTTGACGCGCTTGCTGGCGCGGCTGGGCGGAGGAAACCTCAGCCTCACGATGGCCCTCTTTCGACTGACTAATGCACTTGCATGTATGGCGATTGCCGCGATGCTGTATGGAATCGCGCGCCGCACAGCGATTACCCGGTCCGAAGCGGCACTGTACCTATTCCTGTGGAATCCGGTTGTGCCGCTCGAGTTTCTGGCTAATGGGCATAACGATATCCTTGCCGGAATGTTCGTCGTCGCTGCGATCTATCTGGCAGCGACCGAGCGCTGGATGATCGTGATTCCCGCTCTCGCGGCGGGCTTCCTGGTGAAGTATACGCCCGCGCTCATAGTGCCGCTCGCGCTGATCTATTTGGTCGAACGAGTGGGATGGAAACGCGCGGCGGCGAGTGTCGCGGTCGCGGCCGTTGCGTGTGCGGTGGTTGCGCTGCCGTATCTCGGCGAGCGCTCGACGACGCAGTCCATCGCGGCCTTGCGCGAGCAGTTGCAGACGATGTGCTCGTTTCCGCAGTTGTTTGCGATTGCGTCGTGGGAAGC
>JBAPSR010000115.1:0-13058 GCA_049281755.1 Binataceae bacterium (SeqCode) | reverse complement strand
TTTTCGATAATCGCCAGCATCCCGCCCGAGGTCGCGTTGCGCGTCGTCTCCTGGCCGGCGACCAGCAGCAGCAGGCAGTTGAACAGGATCTCCATGTCGCTCAGGCGATCGCCCTCGGCCTCGCCGCTGACCAGGGCGGTCAGCAAATCCTCGCCCGGATTTTTGCGCCGCTCTTCGATCAGCTTCGAGAAGAAGCTGAAGAACTGCATCTGCGCGTACTGCCCGGTCTCGATCGCGCTGCGTCCCTGCTGATATTCCGGATCCTCGAAACCGATCGACATGTTGGCGAGCGTGAACATCAGATCGTAATGCTCGCGGTCCACGCCCATCATCTCGCAGATCACCGCGGTCGGCAGCTTCGCGGCTACATCGACGACGAAATCGCATTCGCCGCGCTCGATCACGCCGTCGATTATTTCTTCGCAGAGCCGGCGGACCTGCGCCTCGTACGGCGCGAGCGCTTTCGGTGTAAAGCGCCGGTTTACAATCTGGCGCAGCTTGCCGTGACGCGGAGGATCAGTCGTCAGCAGCATCATCCCGAATCCGTCCTGGCTCCCGGAGTCGGCGTTGAAGTTGAACTGCAGCGACATCCCGCGCTCGGAGCTGTAGGTATTCGGATCGTGGTAAACCTTCAGGCTGTCGTCGTAACGCGTTACGCACCAGAAGCCCTGTCCCCCTGCGCGCTCATGCCAATAGACGGGAGCCTCTGCACGCATGAGCTTGAACGCGTCGAGATGCTCTCCGCGCAGGAACATATCCTGATCCATTAAATCGATATCTTCGAGCTTCATAATCCGGCCTCCGCGCGCGAACGCCCTTTCGCGAGATCGAAATTGTAGGGAATTTCGCGCGCGGTGACTAACGACTGAACCGCGAAAATAGTCAGTGCCGAAAGGCTTCGATTTCGAGCACTCGGCGTTCAGCCCTTGGGCAGTTTGAGGACTCGCTCGCCGATTATGTTGTGCTGGATCTCGCTCGACCCAGCCGCGATCGTCAGGCCCCGCGCCGCGAGCAAGCGATGCGCCCACTTGCCGTGCTCGATTGCGTCCTTGCCGCCTTCGAGCGCGGCGTAGGGCCCGAGCAATTCATCCGCGAACATTGCGACGCGCAAATTCAGCTCGGTCGCGAACAGTTTTCCAAACGAACTCTCCGGTCCCGGCACGCGTCCGCGCAACTGCGCACTGAGCGACCGATAGCGCGAGAGCCGCAGGCATCGCGAGTCGCTCGAAAACTGCGCCAGCCGTTGCCTGACATAAGGATGCTCTCGCGCGGGAACGCCCTGGAAGTCCACTTTCTTCGCCAACTCGACCAGCTCGCTTATCGTTCTCTCGATCGGATGGCGCGTGCCCCCGGAGACGCGTTCGTACATCAGCGTCGCGATCGACACTTGCCATCCCTGGTTGATCTCGCCGACCAGATTCTCCTTCGGCACTTTCACGCTGTCGTAAAATACTTCGTTGAAGCCCGACTCGCCGGTTATCTGCACCAGCGGACGCACCGTGATTCCGGGCGAGTGCATATCGACCAGCAGATATGAAATTCCCTTGTGCTTGGGCGCCGACGGATCGGTCCGCACCAGCAGCACCTGCCAGTCGGCGCGATGCGCCAGGCTCGTCCACACCTTCTGTCCGTTGACGACAAAGTTGTCGCCCTCGAGCACGGCGCGCGTCTGGAGGCCGGCAAGGTCGGAGCCCGCGTTGGGCTCGGAATATCCCTGGCACCAGATTTCTTCGCCGGTCAGCATCTTGGGCAGAAAGCGCTTGCGCTGCGCCTCGTTGCCCATCAGCGCGATCGTCGGACCGATCCGATCCAGAGCGAGCTGGTTGCATCCGTAGAGCGGCAGGCCGAGGCGCAGCACTTCGTCCTGGTAGATCGATTGCTCGATTATTCCCGCGCCCGTGCCGCCCCATTCGATTGGCCAGTGCAGGGCGGCGTATCCTGCCGCGAACAGACGTCGATGGTACTCGCGCATCTTGTTCCACTGCGCGTCGTCGCGGACGTCGAGCAAGCTCGCGGTCGAGGCGCCCATGCCCTCGCCGCCGCGGCCGAGAACCTCCTGCGAATTCTTTTCGAGCCACGCGCGGATCTCTGCGCGGAACGCATCCTGTTCAGGCGTATAGCTGAAGTCCATCGGTTTCTCCGCGAGGTAAGGTGTAGTGCGGACGCGCGAGAGTATAGCGCCGGATGAGCAGGATTTTGAAACGCGCAGAGTCTTCGTCCGCTGTCTGGTTCCTCGCCCTGAAAGGGAGAGGTAAGGTGAGGGTCCTTATTGAGCGCGGCGCGCAGCGTCGCGCGATTATAAGCAATCTGCCTGACAGAATTTAAATGCGCGCGGCAAACGATGCCGTGCGCAGATCGGTCCCTCACCTAACCTCTCCCTTTCAGGGCGAGGAATCAGAAGGGCGCCCTCATCCGCGCGGCACGGCGATTGCTGAAAAGAGCAAGCGCCGCGCCGCGCACCTTCTCCCGGTGGGAGAAGGAAGTAGGGTAGGCGCTTCGCGCAACTTGGGGCGCTACTTCTCGAACGACGGTCCGATGAACCCCTGCGCCGGAATCGCCGTCTGCTGACGCGGAGCGTCGGGGGTCGAGAAGAACTGGCTCCCAATCGTCAACCCGCCATCCACCACCATCGCCTGTCCCGTTATCCACTGCGAGTCGTCGCTGGCGAGGAACAGCGCCATGTTCGCGATATCCTCGGGATGCCCCGCGCGCTGCATCGGCTGGCCATGCGCCATCCACTGCTCCATCGCGTCTTTCATCCCGGGCTGATTGCGATGCAGGATCGGCGTATTGATTCCGCCCGGACAGATACAGTTGACGCGAATCTTGTCTTTGGCGAATTCGAGCGCCGCCGAGCGCGTCAGGTTGACGACTCCGGCTTTCGCCGCGCAATACGCATGCAGACCCGCGAAGCCGCGGATGCCGGCGACCGACGCGGTCGAGATGATCGATCCGCCTCCAGCCTTGCGCAGCTCGGGCACTGCGTACTTCATTCCAAGGAACACCGAGCGCATCAGGACGGCGAAGCTCTTGTCCCAATCCTCGACGCTGATCTGTTCGAGCGGGCCGACCGCGCCGCCGATTCCGGCGTTGTTGTAGATGACGTCGAGGCGCCCGAATTCCTTGATCGCGCGCGCGATGAGAGTTTTGATTTCCGCCTCGCCCGACACGTCGGCCTTTTGAAACACCGCGCGGCCGCCGTTTTCCTTGCAGTCGCGGACCGCGGCCTCGCCGCCCTCGGCGTTCAGATCGGCGATTACGACTGCCGCGCCTTCACCCGCAAAACGGATCGCGGTGCCGCGTCCGATTCCGCTGGCCGCGCCGGTGATGATTGCGACTTTTCCATCGAGTCTGCCCATGATGCTTACTCCTCTAATCTTTCATCTCAGCAAGAATTCGAAACACGAAGACACCAGGAAAAAAACGGCCACAAAGGCACCAAGACACGAAGAAGAAAATTGAATAAAGGATTTTTTGCTTTGTGTCTTCGTGTCTTAGTGGCCGGTTGATTTACTTCTTGTATGACGGGCCCGCGAAGTTTCCCGGGACCGCCGGCGGCGCGGGGCGATTGTTCCCGAGCACCGTGCCGCCCGCCGTCATGCCGCCATCGACCACCATCGCAGCGCCCGAAATCCAGTCCGCTTCGTCGCTGGCGAGGAACAACGCCATGTTCGCGATATCATCCGGACGTCCCGCGCGCGGGATCGGCTGAATCAGCGCGAGGAACTGCGCCGCGGTCTCTTCGCCTCCGGGCAGCCTGCTGTTGATTAACGGCGTGTTGATTCCGCCCGGACAGATGCAGTTGACGCGAATCCTGTCCTTGCCGACTTCGAGTGCCACCGAACGCGTGAGATTGATCACCGCCGCCTTGGCCGCGCTATAGGCGTGCGGACCCGCGCCGCCGCGCAAGCCCGCGACCGAGGCGGTCGAGATGATCGAGCCTCCGCCCGCCTTGCGCATCTCGGGCACGGCATATTTCATTCCGGCGAACACTGCGCGCAGCAATATCGCCATCGTCATGTCCCAGTTCTCGAACGTGATTTCGTCGATAGTTCCGACTGCGCCGCCGAGGCCCGCGTTGTTGAAAATCGTGTCGAGTTTGCCGAATTCGCTGACCGCGCGATCGACGGCGGCTTTGACCTGCTCGCTCACGGAGACGTCGGTCTTCTGGAACACCGCGCGGCCGCCGTTTTCCTTGCACGCGCGGACCGCCGATTCTCCGCCTTCCTGGTTGACGTCGGCCAGCACCACCGCCGCGCCTTCGCCCGCAAACCGAATCGCGGTTGCGCGGCCGATACCGCTGGACGCGCCGGTGATTACCGCAACTTTGCCTTCCAGTCTGCCCATGTTCATCTTCCCTTGTAAAAAATAATTAGCGCCGCCGCGCGGCGAGCCATCAACCTAATAGCCGTTAGGGCGCCGCGACGCAAAGCGCGGCGGCGCGCGGCGATAACCTACTTGCCATGTTTCTCAAACGATGGACCCGAGAAGACGCCATCGCCCGCAATGCCCGGAAGCCGGAAGCGCGCGTTGCCAGTGTTGACACCGCCGTCTACCACCATCGCGGTGCCGGTTATCCATTCCGAATCGTCGCTGGCCAGGAACAGCGCCATCCGCGCGATATCCTCTGGACGTCCGGCGCGCGGTATCGGTTGCATCCGCGCCATATTCTTTTCCGCGGCTTCCTCGGCGCCCGGCCTCCCGCGATGAATCAGCGGCGTGTTTACGCCGCCCGGGCAGATGCAATTGACGCGAATCTTGTCGTGCCCGACCTCGATCGCGACCGCCTCGGTCAGGTTGACGACCGCGGCCTTGGCCGCGCTGTATGCGGCGAGAAATCCGACCCCGCGCAGCCCGGCGACCGAAGCGGTCGAGATGATCGATCCGCCGCCGGATTTGCGGATCGCGGGAATCGAGTACTTCATCCCCAGGAACGCGGCGCGCAGCAGAATCGCGATGGTCTTGTCGAAATCCTCCGCCGCGACTTTGTCTATCGGGCCCACCGCGCCGGCAACTCCGGCGTTGTTGTACATGATATCGAGTCTTCCGTATTCGCGTACCGCGCGATCGACGGCGGCCTTGATATCGGGCTCGCTGGTGACGTCGGTGCGCTGGAACACCGCGCGTCCGCCCGCCGCGGCGCATTCCGCGACGGCGGTTTCTCCGCCCTGCGAATTCAGATCGGTCAGAACCACCGCGGCGCCTTCCTTGGCGAACAGGATCGCCGTCGCGCGTCCCATCCCGCTGGCGGCCCCGGTGATAACTGCGACTTTCCCATTGAGCTTGCCCATCACGATAACCTCGCTTGCTGAATAGCAAGCAATGGCGTCCGACTGGAAGCGGCGCAAGCAGGCGCAAACAAAGGCTCGAGGGGATTGAGCGGAGAAACGCGGACTGATCGGTGGACGAACCGCGGTACAGGCTACCTGCGCGTGTCGCGTCGCCGTCGCAGGATGCGGGACCATGACGATGCGGGCGCTTGCGGCGGTTCCTGCATTTTCGCGATTGCCGCAACGCGAATGCGTTCGGTCATCCCTTTGAAGTCTCGCGGTGATTTTTCAACGGGATGATCAGGGAGCGGGCCGGATTCGACGGCGGCGCATGACTCCGCGCTGGCCGCCGATCCCTCGCGAATTTGGCGCAGGATGAAGAGCAAGTCCGCTTTGCCGCGCACAGATCCGAACAGAGATGAGCGCGATAGCGCCTGGAGTTCCTCAGGCGTCACGCCCAGGCGCTCAAGCAGTTCACGGTCGTTGGAGAACTCTTCAAAGATCCGATCGCGCATCAGGCGCTCCACTGGTTCCGCATCGAGGCTGAAGTTAACGGGGTTCAATTCCGGGGCCCTCATGGCCCCGGCATCCATGTCGGCAAGGTTTGCCGGGTGCATGAAATGTGCCGCCTTGTTGTCAGTTTTGGGTTCTCCGAGGATGCAAGGATTTATCGCGACCGCGACGAGCGAGTAGCCTCGCGGCGTGTCAGATACGACACAATAATGCGTATCGGCTCGGTCAGTTTGTTACTTTCATACTACAAAAGGGTTCACAAAAGTGACTTTCCTGACGCTAAGCGAGATGCGTTCCCGGTGTGCCGGGTGAAACGACGGCAGATTGGAACCAACCCGCGATGCTATAATTTCGCCCGCGATGGCGAACGAAGACGAGACGGGGCGGGGCGGCCCGATAGGACCGCGCTACGATTCGCTGGTCGAGTATCCGAAGCCGCCGGCAACGCCGGTGCTGGAACTCACGCCAGAGAACACGGCGTCCGAGGACGACCCGATCGAGCGCAAGCTCGCGATCACGCCGCCTGCTCCCGGTGTCTACCTGCTGAAGGATCGCGCGGGCAAAGTTCTGTACGTGGGCAAGGCCAAGTCGTTGCGGCCTCGCGTGCGCTCGTACTTTCGTCCGGCGCGCGAGGGCGAGGCGGGCGACGGGCGTTATCAGGTGCGCTTCCTGATGCGCAAGGTGCGCGACTTCGACACGATCGTGACCGCGAGCGAGAAAGAAGCGCTGATCCTCGAAAACAATCTGATCAAGCAGTACAAGCCGCGCTACAACATCCGGCTCAAGGACGACAAATCCTACCTGAGCGCCAAGGTCACCAAGCACGCGTGGCCGCGAATCACCGTCACGCGGCGGATCGTGAAAGACGGCGGGCGCTACTTCGGCCCATTCGGATCGGCCGACGGACTGCGCGAGACGATCGACGTTATCCGCAAGGTGTTTCCGCTTCGCACTTGCTCTGACGGCGTGTTCCGCAACCGCACCCGGCCGTGCCTGGAGTATCAGATCAAGCGATGCCTCGGGCCGTGCTGCTTGAGCGTCGATCGCGAGGAATACCAAAAGCATCTGCACGCGGCCGAGCTGCTGCTCGAAGGCAAGAACCTGGAGCTGCTACGCGAGATGCGCGAGCAAATGAAGGCGCACGCCTCGCGCCTCGAGTTCGAGGACGCGGCGCGGGTTCGCGACCGGGTCAAGGCGATCGAAAAGACCGTCGAGCAGCAGACTGTGCTGCATCATCTGGGAATCGATCAGGACGTGTTCGGACTCTACCGCGAAGGCGGCGAGATCGAGGCGATCGTGCTGATCGTGCGCGGCGGCAAGCTGACCAGCACCCAAAGCTGGAGTTTTCAGGACCTGGAATTCTCCGATCACGACGTGCTGTCGGATTTGCTGACGCAGTATTACCAGGGCGCGCGCGCGATTCCCGACGAAGTGATCGTCCCGGTCGAGCTCGAGGATGCGGCCGTGCGCGCCGAGCTGTTGACCGAGCGGCGCGGCAAGAAGTCGGAGTTCGTGGTGCCGCAGCGCGGAGACAAGGTGCGGCTGGCCGAGATGGCGCAGGAGAACGCGCGCCAGAGCTTTGCCGCGCGCCGCGACAAGGAACAGACGCGCGAGAAGATGCTCGAGGATCTGCGCACGCGCCTGCATCTCAAAAATTCTCCCAAACGAATCGAATGCTACGACATCTCGAATCTGCAGGGCTCGATGGTGGTCGGCTCGCAGGTCACGTTCGACGAGGGCGAGCCGCTCAAAGCGCAATACCGCCGCTACCGGATTCGCGGTTTCGAGGGCCAGGATGATTTCGCCAGCCTGGATGAGGTGCTCGGCCGCCGCGTCAAGCGCGCAAAGCAGGAGAATCAATTTCCCGACCTTTGGGTGATCGACGGCGGCAAGGGGCAGCTTAATGTCGCCCTGCAAGTGCTGCGCGAGAATGATCTGCTCGAGCAGATCGATTGCATCTCACTGGCCAAGCAGCACGTCCTCGACCGGCGCTACGACAAGGAAGTCTCCAAGTCCGAGGAGCGCGTGTTCCTGCCGGGCCGCAAGGATCCGATCGTGCTGCCGAAGAACTCGACCGCGCTGTTTCTGCTGGTACGCGTGCGCGACGAGGCGCATCGGTTCGCGATCACCTACAATCGCGAGCTGCGCCGCCGCGCGCGGATGCGCTCCGTCCTCGACGATATCGAAGGGATCGGTCCGGTGCGGCGCCGCGCGATGCTGCGGCATTTCGGCAGCCTCAAGCGGATTCGCGAAGCGTCGATTGAGGAGGTCGCGCAGGTCAAGGGCATCAACCTGGAACTCGCCGCCGAGATCCGCCGCCATCTCGATGCGATGGCCTCAATAATCGACCGCGCGATGGAGGAAGAAGCCAGCGACGACGCACGAGAAGATGCAGCAGGCGATGCAGGTGCCGTCAAGGCGGTGGCGCCGGAAACGCCCCGCGCCGAGGACGACGTCGTATGGTGACGACAGCCAGCGCGAAGACGGGCGGCTCCCGAGCCGCTCCTACGAAAAGGTGCGGCACTGGATCTTCGTAGGGGCGCGTCGCGACGCGCCCGCTCCGCGATCCTCCGCGCGCAATCGATGGGCACAATCGCACAGGCCGGCGGGCGGGTCTGGAATCCGGGCGCGGTTACTATATGATTAACAGCATCGAATAATTCGCCGCCGTCCGATTAGCGCGGCTGCTCCGGCGTCGGGCGCGAAGCATATCCATCAAGCGCAGTCATCAAGAAGGAAAGTAGCAAGCGACATGGCCTACAAGCACATCAAGGTTCCCAGCGACGGACAGAAAATCACCCTCGGCAAAAACCATACGCTGAACGTTCCCGACCGCCCGATCATCCCGTTTATCGAAGGCGACGGCACCGGCCCGGATATCTGGC
This sequence comes from Binataceae bacterium (SeqCode), assembly GCA_049281755.1. GTDB lineage: Bacteria > Desulfobacterota > Binatia > Binatales > Binataceae > JBARDN01. Next base: position 4,390 of record JBAPSR010000115.1, on the reverse strand, counting down.
GCGCGTCGCAGTACGTGTTCGACAATGCAGTCGCCAAAATTTACGGCGGCAAGCGCAAGATCGCGTGGATGGAAGTTTACGCGGGCGAAAAACCGTTCAAGGAGCAGAACTCCTGGCTGCCCGATGAAACGGTCGAGGCGTTCAAGGAATTCCTGGTCGGGATAAAGGGTCCTCTCACTACGCCGATCGGCGGCGGAATCCGATCGCTCAACGTCGCGCTGCGCCAGCTTCTCGACCTCTACGTATGCCTGCGGCCGGTGCGATATTTCACCGGAGTGCCGAGCCCCGTGAAGCATCCGGAGAAACTCGACGTCGTGATCTTCCGCGAGAACACCGAAGACATCTACGCGGGTATCGAATGGCCGGCCGAATCTCCCGAAGCCAGGAAGCTCATCAAGTTTCTGCGCGACGAGATGGGCGTCAAAAATATCCGCTTCCCGAATACTTCCGGAATCGGCGTCAAGCCGATCTCGCGCGAGGGCTCCGAACGCCTGATTCGCGCCGCCCTGGAGTACGCGATCCTGCACAAGCGCAAGAGCGTGACCTTCGTCCACAAGGGCAACATCATGAAGTTCACCGAAGGCGCTTTCCGCGACTGGGGCTACGAGCTCGTCCGCCGCGAATACAAGGGCAAGGCGGTGGGATGGGACGATTGCGGGGGCAAGCCTCCGGCAGGCGAACTGCTGGTCAAGGACGCGATCGCGGATATTACGCTGCAGCAGATTCTGACCCGGCCCGACGAATTCGACGTCGTCGCGACGATGAATCTCAACGGCGACTATATTTCCGACGCGCTGGCTGCGCAGGTCGGCGGAATCGGAATCGCGCCGGGCGCCAATATCAACTACCTGACCGGCCACGCGATCTTCGAGGCGACTCACGGCACCGCGCCCAAGTACGCGAATCAGGACAAGGTGAATCCGGGCTCGGTGATTCTGTCCGGCGTCCTGATGTTCGAGCATATGGGATGGCAGGAAGTCGCCGACGGAATTATCCGCGGACTCGAAAAGACCATCGCCAACAAGACCGTCACCTACGATTTCGAGCGCCTGATGACCGGCGCCAAGCTGCTCAAGTGCTCGGAGTTCGGCAAAGCGATCGTCGATAATATCCAGGCCGCGTGAACCGATTTGAAAGTCACCGGGACCGGCGTGCCGCCACGGCGCGCCGGTTTCGTTGCGTCTGCCGCTGATAACACGATGCGCCGGCGAATCAGGATTGCAACGCGCGCCATGGCGATCGCTTTCGCGGCCAGCGTGCTGGCCGGATGCTCATCCGGCGTGGTGCAGCCGCTGAAACAGAGTCCTGCGCCGGCGAAGGAAACGCAGCAGCCGCCCGAGGCCGCGATAGCAGCCGGCACAGGGTTTCTGCCCGACCCCGCGCGGATGACGGCCGATAGCCGCTATCCCTTCCGGCAATCTTGGGTCCAGCCGGGCGTCGATTTCAAAAACTACACCGAGGTGATGCTCGCGCCGATTAGCCTCGAGCATCTTGCGCCTCCGCCGGCCAACAGCGGCGCAACTGCCGAGGACAACCGGCACGCGTCAGTTGACGCGGCGGTCTTCGCGGGCGATGCCTTCATCCAGGCGGTGCACGACGATCCCTCGCGTCGCTTCTCGATAGTGACCCAGGCGGACGCGAAAACGATCGTGGTCGAGATGGCGCTAGTCGAGCTCACGCCGAGCGTGCAGCCTTCTTCGGCCGACGCCTTCGGCATCCCGACTTCTTCATCGGCGTCGTCGGCGCTTCAGCGCGAGGCGAACCTCAATGGACGGGGCACGGTCGCAATGGAGCTTAAGTTGCGCGACGGAAAGACCAACCAGGTCATCGCGATTTTTGCCGACGCGCGCCGCGCCAAGGCGCCCCCGGGCGACCAGAAACTCACGCCAGGCTACGGCTTCGCAAATCAGATCGCCGGCCTCTGGATGCGCCAGACCGTGGCGATGCTCGCCTCCTGAGCGCCACGAGCGCGCGACGACGATGCGGAAATTGAACCTCGGCTTTGCGGCGCTGATGCTCACGCTCGGCACTGCACTCTCCGCGTGCGCGCCGAATCCCGCGACCGGAGGCTCGAGCCTGACCGGTTTCAGCTCGACCGCGGCCGAAACGCAGACCGGCGTCGATCAGAATCCTGCCGTGCTGGCAGCCTTTGGCGGCGTGTACGCGGATGCTTCCCTCGGCGCATACGTCAGCGAGGTCGGAAAGCGCGTCGCGGCGGGCAGCGAGCGCACTGACATCAGCTACACGTTCCAGGTGGTCGACTCTCCTATCGTCAACGCGCTCGCGATTCCCGGCGGTTATATCTACGTCTCGCGCGGACTATTGGCGTTGATGAACAATGAAGCCGAGCTCGCCGGCGTGCTGGGGCATGAGGTCGGCCACGTCGCCGCGATGCATCATGCGCAGGGGCAAGTGCGCGATACGATCGCGCAGGTCGGGATGCTGCCGCTCGCGCTCGTGTCGCCGCTGCTGCTCGGTGCGCCGCAGATGGCCGCGCAGAGCTACCTGCGCTCGTTCTCGCGCGATGCCGAGTACCAGGCCGACACGCTCGGGATAAGGTATGTCGCGCGCGCCGGATACGATCCTGCCGCGACCGCGGCGTTTCTCAACACGATGCGCAACTACGAGCAGGTGCAGGCGCTGATCGACGGGCGCAGCGCCGGCTCGATCGATCAGGTCGATTACATGGCGACCCATCCGAACGCGCTCGAGCGCTATCGCCGCGCGCTTGCGCAGGCGTCGCAGATCAAGGTTGCGAATCCTATAGTCAGGCGCCGCGAATTCCTCGCGCGGATCGACGGTATCATCTACGGCGAGTCGCCCGAGCAGGGCTATATTCGCGGCCGGATGTTCGCGCATCCGAAACTCCGCTTCGCCTTCGAGGTGCCGGCCGGCTTCGAGCTGTTCGATACCTCCGACGCGATTTATGCCTCCGGCCCCGACAACGCGATGATCGTTTTCGACAGTGCTCCCGAGCCCAGCACCCTCGCGATGACCGGATATATCCGGCAGGTGTGGGCCAAGGGTATCGAGGTGCACGAGGTCAGGCGCGGCGAGATTAACGGACTCGAGGCTGCAACCGCGATCGCGAGTGCGACGACCAAGAGCGGACCGATCACGATGCGGATCGTCGCGATTCGGATGGACGCCACGCATATCTACCGTTTTCGATTCATGGCGCCCACGCCTGGCGCGCAGGCGCTCGCGCCGGCATTCGCAAAGACCGCGGGCACGTTCAAGCGGCTTTCGGCGGCCGAAGCCACGTCGCTGAAGCCGCGCAAATTGAAGCTCGTCACGGTTGCGAAGAACGACACCGTTGCGACGCTCGCCAAGCGCTGCGCCTTCGACAAATATCCGCAGGAGCAGTTTCGAGCGATGAACGGCCTTGCGCCGGGCAGCACCCAGATCCCCTTGCAGCAGGTGAAGCTGGTCGTCGAGTAACGCCGGCGTATTGGAAATCGGCGCCCCAACGCCTATAGAATCCACCTCCGAGGTCATCGTCATGCCGGCAAAACACTTTGAGTTTCGTCTGCTGCTCGCGCTCGCATTCACGCTCGCCCTCGCGGCGTCTACCTATGCTGCGAACGTCGGCGAAATGGGCGCGATGGGCGCGATGGATATGAGCAATCCAAACGGCGGCGCGATGACGATGAGCCCGGGCGATACCGACGCGATGTCGTCGATGAATATGAATGACATGCACGACTCGCACATCGGCGGCGGCGAGATGGGCAACATGAAGGATCACATGAAGTGGACCGATCTTCGCCCAGCCAATCCCGCCGATACCGAACGCGCCGAAAAGCTCGTCGACACGCTCAAGACCGCGCTTGCGAAGTACCAGGACTATCACGCCGCCGAAGCCGCCGGCTTCAAGCCGTTTCATCCCGAGATCAAGGCGCAGAAGGTGGTCCACTTCACCAAGTGGACCTATGCGCTCAAGGCCGCCTTCGAGTTCAATTCCGCCGAGCCGACCTCGCTGCTCTACGAACGCACCGCGGATGGCGGGTACAAGCTGATCGGCGCGATGTACACCGCGCCGCGCAGATGGGACCCCGAGGAGCTCAACCAGCGCGTGCCGCTCAGCGTCGCGCGGTGGCATCAGCACATCGATATTTGCATCCCAAAAAAAGCCGCCGATCCTAAAACCGCCGATTGGACCAAGTTCGGTCCGCGCGGCTCGATCGTGACTGAGCAGGCCTGTACCGCGGCGGGCGGCCGGTTCTTTCCGGTCCTGTTCGGATGGATGGTGCATGTTTACCAGTGGGAGACCAATCCGCAGGAAGTCTGGGCGCACTGAGCCGCGATGCCGGTAACCGTCGAGCTCGAGCGCGCGCGCAAATGCTACGACGGCCTGGTCGCGGTCGATAGCCTGTCGCTCTCGATCTCC
>JBAPSR010000114.1:0-1724 GCA_049281755.1 Binataceae bacterium (SeqCode) | reverse complement strand
GGTCGCCAGCGAGCAGCGCCAGGGCAAGACGCGAGTGATCCGGTCCGCCGCGCCATGCCCGGTATGCGGCGGCACCGGCGTGATCGCGCAGCCGCGCACGCTCGAAGTCACGATACCACCCGGCGTTACGGACGGCACCAATCTGCGCCTGAAGGGGCAGGGCGGACGCGGCCCGCGTCCCGAGTTCAACGGCGATCTGTTTTTAACCGTGCGGATCGAGCCGCATCCCGTGTTCACCGTCGCCGGACGCGACCTGCGCTGTGAGCTGCCGGTGTGGGATTACGAAGCCGCGCTCGGCGCGGAAGTCACTGCGCCAACTCCCGGCGGCGGCAAAGTCTCGCTCAAGATTCCCCCCGGCTCGCAGGGCGGGCGCGTGATGCGCTTGAAGGGGCGGGGACTTCCCGCGCGCGCCAAGGAGCCGGCGGGCGACCTGCTCTACGAGCTCAAAATCCTCGCGCCTGCCGATCTGACCGCCGAAGAGCGCACCCTGATGCAGCAGCTCGCGGAGCGCCGGCGCGAGCGCGGCGTTCCCGACCCTCGCGCCGAGATGATCAAGCGGAGCTGACGGCGATGGCGCGGCGGCACAGTAGTTCGAACAGGCGCCCCAAACGCGGCAATCCGGTCTTGGTGACGCGCGGAGTATTCTGCGTGATGACTGGAATCAGCGACCGCCAGCTCGCGGTTTGGGAGCACGAGGAATTTATCGCGCCAGCGCAGGTGACCCGCACCGGCCACGCGACCGAGCGGCTCTACGATCGCGCCGCGCTCGAACGCGTGCGAGTTATCCGCACGCTGTCCGAAGAGCTCGAAGTAAATATCCCCGGTATCGGCGTGATCCTGCATCTGCTCGATCAGCTCGGCAATTGATACGAAGAACAGTGAGGCGGTTTCAATGGATCATTTGTGCCAGAGAAATCCGTGACTCCACGCGATCAATTATCATCTGACGCAAGCAGTGACGGAACCTGGGCGCGGACCAGCGCCCTGTTCGGGATCGTCGGTGTGTTTCACGTCATCGGATGGGGGATGTTCTTTCTCTATTCTCCGCGATTCCCCGCGATGGCCGGGCTGGGCGCGCTCGCGTACGGATTGGGACTTAGGCATGCGTTCGACGCCGATCATATCTCGGCGATCGACGACACCACGCGCTACCTCTTGCAGAAAGGCGAACGGCCTCTAGCGGTCGGATTCTTTTTCTCGCTCGGCCACTCGACGATCGTTCTGCTGATGACCGTCGCACTGGTGGTCGCGACCAAGACGGTCCGCGCCGCGATGCCTGAATTGCAGAGCTATGGGAACGTGATCGGCGCGACGGTTTCCGGCGTGTTCCTGTGGCTGATCGGAATTCTGAACCTGCTGGTGCTGCTGGATATCCTGAATATCTGGCGTCAGATGAAGCGCGGCACCTATCACCAGGAGCATCTCGAAGAGTTGCTGGCGCAGCGCGGCCTAATCCGGCGCATCCTCGGCGACCGCCTGCAGAACCTGATCAGCAAAAGCTGGCAGATGTACCCGGTCGGGATGCTCTTCGGTCTCGGCTTCGACACCGCCTCCGAGATCGGGCTGCTCGCGCTCGCGGCGGGGGCTGCGTCGCAGGCGGTGCCGACGCTCGCCGTCATCTCGCTCGCGATCCTGTTCGCCTCGGGGATGTCCCTGATGGACACCGCGGACGGCGTCTTCATGGTGAAAGCCTACAGTTGGGCGTTCTCGAGTCCGCTGCGCAA
>JBAPSR010000113.1:0-27513 GCA_049281755.1 Binataceae bacterium (SeqCode) | reverse complement strand
AGTCCGAGGTAGCGCCGTCCAAGCGCGGCGTCGATACGCGCGGCTTCGCCCAGGCGCATCAGCGCGCCCGCCAGCGCGGCGTCATCGAAGGAGGCGACGAAGCTGTCTATCGCCTCGACGCCGGTCTCGGCGCGATCCTCGAAGCCGGGAATATCGGCCAGGCGAAAATCGAAGGTGCCGAAGTCGTGGCGCGAGGCCAGGTGCGCGGTGGTGACCAGGTAATAACTGTATTCGTCGCCGGCGCTGCCGAACGCATCGACCTTTTCCGGCAGATAGATCATCTCGCCCGGCAGCAGCGGAAAATGAAACGGCAGCATCGGGCCGCAATTCGCGATCGAGTCGATGCGGAACTCCAGCGGAAACAGCATCCGCATGAACTTCGTGAGCACGCCCTTGATTTCGAATAGTGGCTGGCTGGCAGGCTGGGTCATCTGGTTTGTAAGGTTGATTGTGGCAAACTCACGGCCCGCGATGCAATTTGCCGGCGCAAGCTAAATCGCGCCGGCGTGCCCGAGTTTCTTGACTCCACGCCAAGGCACAGCGTTAGATGGTTATTCGTCATGAAAATTATCTTCCTGCGTAACCATCTTCTTGCCGCCTCGTTTCTCTTCGCCGCCGTGATACTTGGCGCCGGCGCCGCGCGCGCCGCGATGACCGACGCGGTCAAGACCGAAACCCTGTCGAACGGACTCCAGGTGATCGTGCTCGAGAATCACAAGGCGCCGGTCGCGTCGTTCAACGTCTTCTATCATGTCGGTTCGCGCAACGAGCAATTCGGCAGGACCGGAATCTCGCACCTGATCGAACATCTGATGTTCAAGGGAACCAGGAAGCTCGGGCCCGAAGAATTCTCGAAGATCATCCAGGCCAACGGCGGCGAAGACAACGCGATGACCAGCACGGACTACACCGAGTACTTCGAGAATATCAATCGCGATCGCCTGAGCGTGCCGATCTCGCTCGAGTCCGACCGGATGGGAAATTTCGATCCGCAGGAGTTCGACAAGGAGCGCGCCGTGGTCGCCGAAGAGCGGCGTCTGCGCACCGACGATCAGCCCGAGGACGCGCTCGACGAGCAGGTGCGCGCGGCGGCCTTCGTCGAGCATCCGTACCACTGGCCGGTCATCGGATGGATGCAGGATATCCAGCGGCTCACGCTGCAAGACGCGCTCGCATATCACCAGATTTACTACTCGCCGCAAAACGCGATCGTCGTGGTGGTGGGCGATTTCAACGCCGACCAGGTGCTCAAGCAAATCAGCGAAGCGTTCGGCGCGATCAAGAACGGGCCCAAGCCTCCGCCGATGCCTGAGGTCGAGCCCGAGCAGCAAGGCGAGCGCCGGGTCGAGCTGCGCCACGCCGCGAATCTGCCCGCGTTCGAAGAGGCCTATCACGTTCCGAATATCGACAGCCCCGACGCATTCGCGCTCGAGATCGCGTCGGAGGTTCTCTCCGACGGCAAAAGCTCGCGCCTATACAAGAAGCTGGTGGTCGATAAGCGGATGGTGGTCGAGGTCGGCGCGGGCTACGATATGACTTCATTCGACCCGAACCTGTTCGTGGTTTCGGCGCAGATGCGCCCCGGGGTGAAGACCGACGACACGATCGCCGAAGCCGACAAGGAGATCGCGGCGTTGCGCGACCAGCCGGTCGGCGCGCAGGAGCTGCAGAAAGCCAAAAACCTCGAGCAGGCGGAGTTCGTCTTCTCGCAGGACTCGATCCTCGAGGAGGCGATGCTGCTCGGGGTCTACCAGATGCTCGGCAGCTACAAGATGGTTGACCAATACCTCGCCAATATCGACAAGGTCACCGCTGCCGATGTACAGCGCGTCGCGCGAAAATATTTCGTGGATACCAATCGCACCGTCGGCGTGCTGATCCCGACCGGTGTGCTTCCGCACGAGATGGCCGGGGGTGGAAGCGGCGGAGTCCGCCACGCCGACATCATCGGCGAAGCGGCGTTCAGCGAGGTGGCGCGATGAACCGCCGCGGACGGGGCGCGGGCAAGCTTGCAGGCGCGGCGCTCGCGATCGTGGCGCTACTTGCGCTTGCGCCGAACGCGCACGCGCTCGAGATCAAGCGGATGACGCTGTCGAACGGCGCCGTCCTGCTCGTATCGGAAGAGCATCAGCTCCCGATGGTGACCATGTCGATCGCGTTCGACGCCGGCGCTCGGCGCGACCCCGCCGGCAAAGGCGGACTTGCGGCACTGACCGCGCAATGCATCGGACAAGGAACCCGTAGTCTGAGCGCCGCCGATTTCAACCAGAAAGTTGATTTCATGGGCAGCTCGGTCGAGGTCGGCGCGGACCGCGATTACGCGGTAGCCGGCTTCACCTCGCTGAAAAAATATCAGGACGATACCCGGGCGCTGTTGGCCGGAATCCTGACCGAGCCGGGCCTGCGCGACGCCGATATCGAGCGCAAACGCGCCGAGACCATCGCGGAGATTCACGCGCAGGAAGAAGAACCCGGTTACACCGCGAGCGTGAAATTCAAGAAGGCGCTGTTCGGCGACACTCCTTATGGACATCCGGAGGCCGGCAGCGCGGAGTCGGTCGCCAAGCTCACGTCCGACGACGTGCGCGCCTTCTATCACGACTACTACAAGCTCGGCAGCGCGGTAATCGCAGTCACGGGCGACGTACATGCCGACGAAGTTAAAGCATCACTTGAGAAATCTCTGACCGGTATCGCAGGCGCCGTTGCGCCGCAAGCCGTTCCACCCGCGCCGTCCGCGCCAAAGGGACTCGAGGCCAAGCTCGTCGATCGCAGCGTGCAGCAGGCCAATATCATCATGGGCTTCGGCGGAATCGCGCGCTCGAACCCCGACTTCTACAAGCTGCAAGTGATGAACTACATCTTCGGCGGCGGCGGCTTCGCCTCGCGCCTGGTCCAGATCGTGCGCAGCGAGCATGGGCTGGCGTACTCGGTCGGCAGCGCCGTCTCGGCGGGCAAGTTTCCGGGCGCTTATGGAATCAAGTTGCAGACCAAGAACGCGAGCGCGAACGACGCGATCAAACTCATCCTCGAACAGATGCGCGTGATCCAGGAGCATCCGGTCACCGACGCCGAGCTCGACGGCGCCAAGAAGTTTCTGGTCGGAAGCTTCCCGCTCAAGTTCGATCGCCAGAGCGCGATCGCCGGCTTCATGCTCGGGGTCGAGCTCAACGGCCTCGGACTTGATTACGCGGATCGTTATCCGAAGCTGATCCAGGCCGTCACCAAACAGGACGTGCAGGACATGGCGCGCAAGTATTTGCATCCCGATGCGATCCTGCTGGTCGCGGTCGCGAACCTGAAAGACGCCGCGATCAACACCGCGATGCTCTCGCAGGTCGCCGCGGGAGATTCCTTGGCGCCCGCGAAGCAGTAGCGCGCGCGGACGCGAGCCGCGTGCGAAAATCACGCGAGGGTACTCGATGCCGACCGCATCAAAAAAGCCCGTGGCCAACGCGCCGCTGATTTTCACTTTCGGCCATTCGACGCATCCGATTGAGCGATTTCTCGAGCTCCTCGGACAGCATCGCATCGCGACGCTCGCCGACGTGCGCTCATTTCCGTCCTCGCGCAAATGGCCGCAGTTCAACCAGGAGCCGATGGCCGAGTCGCTGGAACGCGCGGGAATCGCCTACCGATGGATGAAGCTGCTGGGAGGACGGCGGCACAGCAAGCGCGCCGATTCCCCGCACGGCGCGTGGCAGCATCCGGCGTTCCGGTCCTACGCGGACTATACCGACAGCGCGGAGTTCGCCGCCGGTCTCGCGGAGTTGATTGAGCTCGCGCACGCAGCGCGCACCGCGTACATGTGCTCGGAGGGGCTGTGGTGGCGATGCCATCGCCGAATCATCTCGGACTATCTGGTGGTTCGCGGATGGCGCGTCGAGCACATCATGCCGACGGGCAAGCTCTCGCCGCACGTGCTGTCGCCGTTCGCGCGCGTGGCCGACGGAAAAATAATCTACGACGGCAGCACGATCCAGGGCAGCGACGGCACCACCGCGTCGAAGCCCGCGCGATAAGGCTTCTGCTGCTGATAGAGCGCCAGCAACTCGTGCTCCTTTGTCGCCAGTGGATTCGGCGACATTTTATTGTGCGAGATTGCCTGCTGCTGCACTACGACGGCCTGCTGAAAATCTCCCGACTCGGCGTACGCTGCGGCAAGCGCGTCGAGCGACCACGCGACTGCCGGACTGTTCGATCCAGGTTTCGGTTTCGTCTCTGATTTGACCGCGCCGCTGGATGCGGCCGCGACCAGTATCGTGGACGGTCCGAGTCCCGCGCCACGCTTCGCGTTCTCGAGCGCCTGCTTGGCGTCGCGGAATCTGGCGTCCGGGCAGGTGGCCTGGAGCCATCCGAGCGCGCTGTAAGCCGCCCCGTAATCCGGACGCATCTTGATCGCGGCTTGCCAGTCGGCCTGAGTCTCGGCGTAGCGGCCCGCCATGCCGTACGCGAACCCGCGCTGCACCTGGAACATCGCGTTGTTCGGATCAAGCTCGATTGCGTGCGAGAGGTCCGCAATCGCCTTGGCGCTGTCGCCCATCGCCATGTAGACGTAGCCGCGCGAGGAGTAGCAGTAAGCGGTATTGGGCGCGATACGGATTGCCTCGTTGGCGTCCTCGAGTGCGAGATCGAACCGCGGGATGCGCGTGTATGCTTGCGAGCGAGAGATACGATACTCGGCGGCGTTGGGCTCGAGCTCGATCGCGCGGCTCACGTCGGCGATTTCCTGATCGGCCTCGCCGGCCTCGAAATAGTCGTAGGCCTGCGCCATGTACGCCTGCGGATTTTCCGGATAGGCTGCGACGATCGGATTGAGATCGAGCGCCGCGGTTTTGTAGTCACCCTTCGCCTGAGCTGCCTGCGAATCCGCGCTCGCTTGCTGAAGCGCGGCTTGCTGCGCGCATCCGCCGCAGTGCATCGCGACAGTCAACGCAAAAACGAGTGCAATCGATTTCATCATCGCCTGGTCTCGCCGATACGCTCGCTTGCGCTGTGGCCCACTTGCCATAGCGCGATAACTACCAGTCTTACTACGCGCGGCAGAGGCGCGTCGAGATGGGCGGATGGGCTCCGAAATCTTCAGGCGGCGGCGCGATGACTCAGCGCCAGGCGCAGGAACTGCCCGGTGTAGGAATCGGGCGCGGCCGCAACTTCCTCGGGCGTGCCCTTCGCGACGATCATGCCGCCGCGGTCGCCGCCCTCGGGACCGAGATCGATCACGTAGTCAGAGGTCTTGATCACGTCGAGATTGTGCTCGATCACGATAATCGTATTGCCGGCGTCGGCCAGCCGGCCAAGCACGGCAAGCAGGCGCTTGATATCGTCGAAGTGCAGCCCCGTGGTCGGCTCGTCCAGGATATACAACGTGCGTCCGGTAGCGCGGCGCGAGAGTTCCTTGGCGAGCTTGATGCGCTGCGCCTCACCGCCGGAAAGCGTGGTCGCGGACTGCCCCAGATGGATGTAATCCAGGCCGACGTCGCGCAGGGTTTCGAGCTTTTGCCGAATCGGCGGCACCGAGCCCATGAACTCGACCGCCTCGGCGACCGTCATGTTCAGCACCTCGGCGATATTCCTGCCCTTGTACTGGATCTCCAGCGTGTCGCGGTTATAGCGCATCCCGGCGCAGACCTCGCAGGTGACGTACACGTCGGGCAGGAAGTGCATCTCGATCCGGATAATGCCGTCGCCCTCGCACGCCTCGCAGCGCCCGCCCTTGACGTTGAACGAAAAGCGCCCGGGTCCGTAACCGCGCATCCGAGCTTCGGGCAATTGCGCGAACAGCTCGCGGATATGGGTGAACAGGCCGGTGTAGGTCGCGGGGTTCGAGCGCGGGGTGCGCCCGATCGGGCTCTGATCGACGTGGACGATTTTGTCCAGATGCTCGATGCCGTCGATTGATTTGAACACGCCCGAGCGCTCGCGCGAATGATTGAGCCTCTGCGCAAGCGCGCGATAGAGCGTGTCGAGTACCAGCGTGGATTTGCCCGAGCCCGAAACTCCAGTGACACAGGTCACGACTCCGAGCGGAAACTGTACGGTCAGGTCGCGCAGATTATTTTCGCGCGCGCCCTTGATCACCAGCGTGCGTCCGGTCGTCTGCCGTCTGCGCGAGGGCACCGCAATCTCGACTTCGCCGGAAAGATATTTTCCGGTCAGCGACTTCGGATTTCGTATCACCTGCTCGGGCGTGCCTTGCGCGACCACGTATCCGCCCAGCGCGCCCGCGCCGGGGCCCATGTCGATCAAGTGATCGGCCTCGAGCATCGTGTCGCGATCGTGCTCGACCACCAGCACCGTGTTGCCCAGCTCCCGCAGCCGTTTGAGCGTCGCGAGCAGGCGCTGGTTGTCGCGCTGATGCAGTCCGATCGACGGCTCGTCAAGAATGTACAGCACGCCGACCAGGCTCGAGCCGATCTGCGTCGCCAGCCGGATACGCTGGCCCTCGCCGCCGGAAAGGCTGCCCGAGGTGCGATCGAGAGTCAGGTAGTCGAGCCCGACGTCGCCGAGGAACGAGAGCCGCTCGCGGATCTCTTTGAGGATCAGCCTGCCGATCTCGGTCTCCTGCCTGGTGAGCTTGGGCGCGACGAAAAACGCGAGCGCCTGTTTGATCGACATCGCGGTCACTTCCGAAATCGACTTGTTCTGGAAGCGGACGAACAGGCTTTCCTTCTTGAGCCGCGCGCCGGCGCATATCGGGCACGGGCGCATGTTCATATAGCCTTCCAGGACTTCGCGGATTCCCTCGGACTCGGTCTCCTTGTAGCGCCGATCGAGCCATTGCAGCACGCCCTCGAACGCGCGCGAGTATTCGGACCGATGATGTCCGCGCTGATAGGCGAACTCGATCTCCTCCGCTCCGGAGCCGCCCAGGATCGCCTTGCGCACCTTGGGCGGAATATTCTTCCACGGCGTATCGAGGCTGAACTTGTAGTGCGCGGCCAGCGCCTCGAGCACCGGCTGCATGTAATTCATCGTGGCCCACGGCGCGATCGCGCCGTCAGCGATACTCAAGTCTTCGTTTTGCACCACCAGCTCCGGATCGAAGTACATGATCGATCCGATCCCGGAACATTCGGTGCACGCGCCGTGCGGGCTGTTGAACGAGAACATCCGCGGCGTGATCTCGGGATACGAGATTCCGCATTCGACGCACGCGAAGCGCTGGCTGAAGTAAACTCCCTCCGCGCCTTTCTTGTCGTCGAGCCGCTCGACCTTGAGCAGGTCTTGCCCGTACTTGAACGCCACTTCGAGCGAGTCGGCCAGCCGCTTCTCGATTCCCTTGTGGATCGCGAGCCGATCGACCATCACCTCGATCGTGTGGCGCGTATTCTTGTTGAGCGCGGGCTCTTCGCCAAGCTCGCACAGCTTGCCGTCGATCTTGACCCGCACGAAGCCGGCGCGCCGCATCTCGGAGAGTTCTTTTTTATACTCGCCCTTGCGATCGCGCACGATTGGCGCCATCACGTGGATCCGCGAGCCTTCGGGCCATGCCATCAGGCGATCGACGATCTGCTGGACGCTCTGCTGCGAGATCTCGCGTCCGCAGTTGTAGCAGAACGCGTGTCCCACGCGCGCGAACAGGAGGCGCAGGTAATCGTAGATCTCGGTGATCGTGCCGACCGTCGAGCGCGGATTGCGCGAGGTGGTTTTCTGCTCGATCGAGATCGCCGGCGAAAGCCCTTCGATCGAATCGACGTCGGGCTTTTCCATCTGCTCCAGGAACTGCCGCGCGTACGCCGAGAGCGACTCGACGTAGCGGCGCTGGCCCTCGGCGTAGATGGTGTCGAAGGCGAGCGAGGATTTGCCCGAGCCCGACAGCCCCGTAATTACGACCAGCTTGTCGCGCGGAATCTCGAGGTCGATATCCTTGAGATTATGCTCGCGCGCGCCCTTGATTATGATTTTATCGGCCATCGCAATTCACGCCGCTTCAGTCCTTGCGGCTGCGCACCGCCGACGCCGCGTAGTCGATCGCCGCGAGCATGCTCGAGGGATTCGCCGCGCCCTTGCCCGCGATGGCAAAAGCGGTGCCGTGATCGGGCGAGGTGCGGATAAACGGAATCCCCAAAGTGACATTCACCGCGCGATCAAACTCCAGCGTCTTCAGCGCAATCAAGCCCTGATCATGGTACATTGCCACCGCCGCGTCGAAACCGAAACGCCCCTTGGTGCGGATGAAAGCGGTGTCGGGCGCAAGCGGCCCGAACGCGTCGATTCCGGCGCGCCGCGCCGCCGCGATCGCCGGCTCGATCACCGCAATCTCCTCGCTTCCGAATAGTCCGTCTTCGCCCGCATGCGGATTAAATCCGAGCACGCCTATTCGCGGCCGCGCGACTCCGAGCCGCGCACGCATATGGTCGCGAAGCAGCACGATTGTGTCGAGCACCGCGGACCGCGTGAGCTTCTTCGAGACCCGGGCGAGACCCATGTGCACCGTCACCAGCGCAAGCTTCAAATGGTCACCGGCGAACATCATGCGCCATCGCCGCGTCCGCCCCAGATGCGCGAGTAGCTCCGAATGGCCGGGATAGCGATGCCCGGCGCGGTCCCACCATTGCTTGCTGATAGGAGCCGTGACCAGCGCGTCGGCCGCGCCGCTTAGCGCCATCTTTGCGCCCTCGACGACGTAGCTGAACGACGCGTTGCCGCCCTCGATCGAGGGCTTTCCCGCGCGGCGCGCCCGGGCGCCAAGGGGAGCCCGCGTGATCACCCCCAGATTGCCGCGACGCGGCGTGGGTTGGTCCGGATTCCACGCGCACGGCCGGATCCGCGAATGCAGGCGCAGCGCGGTCTCGGTCATCACGGCCAGATCGCCCACGACAATCAGCGTCGGCGCATCGCGCCGCGAAGCGAGCCGCGCCGCCGACTTGAGGATTACCTCAGCACCGATTCCCGCCGGATCGCCCATGCTGATCGCGATGAGCGGCTGCGCCTTTGCTCCCGGCGCCAAACCTAGTACAGCGTCTCGACGTCGTGTTGTTTGACCAGCTCGGTCTCGACCCATTGCTGGGTCTCCGCTTTGGCCTTTTCGTCGACCATCTTTTCACGGATCTCGTCCTTGACGTCGGAGAGCGGACGAACTCCGGGAACCTCGTGAGCGTCGACCTTCAGAATATGGAAGCCGTGGCTGGTCTGGACGACCTGCGAGATATCGCCCGGCTTCACGTTTTTAACCGCGGCCAGAATCTGGTCCATGATGTCCTGCGGCTCGAACCATCCGAGCTCTCCGGCGTTATTCTTGGACACGTCGTCGGAGTACTTCTGCGCCAACACGCCGAAGTCCGCGCCCTTGGCGGCCTCGCTCCTCAATTGCTCGGCCTTGGTCTTGAGCTGCGCGACCTGCTGCGGAGTCGCGTTGGCGGGAATTCCGATCAAAATCTGCGACAGGCGGTAACGCTCTTTTGTAACGGTGTAATCGCCCTGATGTTGATCATAGTAGGTCTGGATATCGGCGTCGGAAATGTCGACCCGGTCGCGCACCTGCTGCTGGATCATCATCGCCTTCTCGAGCTCTTCGCGCGCGTGCTTGCGAAAATCGTGCATGCTCATCCCGCTCTGGGCGACCGCGTCCTTGAACTGATCGAGCGTCATGTGCCGATCGGCGCGGAGCTGATCGATGTAGCGATCGACCTGTGAGTCGTCGATCTTGTCGGAGTACTTCTGCGCCTCGTTCTGAAACAGCTTGGCCGCGATCAGTTCCTTGAGCATCAGCTTCGCATCAGGGTTCTCCGCGATATTGTCGGTGGTGACCGGATGCCCCATCGCGACGCTGAATGCCTGGACGTCGTGCGCGGTGATTGGATCGCCGTCCACGCTGGCGACGACCCGATCGACCGACTGCTGCGCCGCTGCCGGCGCCGCCACGCAGCACAAGAAAAGCGCGAGCGCGGCGCCAAGCGCAGCAGCGCGTGTGACATTCGCCGACATAAAGATCCGCATGAATCTAGTTGGGAGCCGGTCCTGCGTGACCTACCGGCCAGTTATCCAATTTTTCACAGCCCGCCAAGACCTGCAAGACGCCATCCACCTGCGCAAACAGGCGCCCGTACTCGCCCGCCGCAGCCTCGATCCGGACCAGCACCTGGAACGACGGCGTCAGTTTCATCGTGCGCCGGTTCGCGTCGGCCATCGCGGCAAGCTTGGCGCTATCGACCGGGGCGTCGGGATGAAACCGCACCTCGAGCTGACTGCCCTTCAAGATCGCGCTGACGATCAGCAGGAGCCGCATCTGCCGCCGCACGTTCATCGCCGCGACCAGATTATCGATCAGGGTCGGCACCGGACCAAAGCGGTCGCGCATCTCGTCTTTCAACTCCGCCAGGTCCTGCTCCGATTCGGCGCGCGCGAACCTGCGGTACAGCACCAGGCGCTCGTTCTCGTCGGGCACGTAAGTCTCGGGAATATAGGCGGGAATTCCGAGCTTCAGTTCGGGCTCGAAATCGGGCCGGCGCTCTTCGCCGCGAAGCTCGGCGATCGCCTGCTCCATCATCTCGGTGTAGAGCTCGAAGCCGACCGCCTCGATTTCGCCGTGCTGCTCGCGCCCGAGCAGATTGCCGGCGCCGCGATGCTCCAGATCCGCCATCGCGAGCTTGAAGCCGCTGCCGCTCTCCGCGTCGACGAGCTCGCGCAGCGCGTCGATGCGCCGCTTGGCGTCGCGCGTGATGATGTGCTCGCCCGGAATCATCAGGTACGCGAAAGCCTTCTGGCGCGAGCGCCCAACGCGTCCGCGCAACTGGTAAAGCTGCGCCAATCCGAAGCGATCGGCGCGGTTGATGATCATCGTGTTCGCGTTGGGGATGTCGAGGCCCGACTCGATAATCGCCGAGCACACCAGCACGTTCACCCGGTTCTCGATAAACCCGCGCATCACGTCTTCGAGCTTTTTCTCATGCATCTGGCCGTGCGCGACCGCGATCTTCGCCTCGGGAATGAGAGCATGGAGATGGCGCGCCATGTATTCGATATTCTCGACCCGGTTGTGGACGAAGAACACCTGCCCGCCGCGGTTCAGCTCGCGCATGATCACGTCGCGAATCAGGCTGTCGTCGAAATGCGCAACGAAGGTGCGGATCTGCTGCCGATCCGGCGGCGCGGTCTGAATCACCGACAGATCGCGGATCCCCAGCATCGCCATGTGCAGCGTGCGCGGAATCGGCGTCGCGGTCATCGTGAGCACCGCCACTGTCTTTTTGAGCTTCTTGATCCGCTCCTTGTCGGCCACGCCGAAGCGATGCTCCTCGTCGATAATCAGCAGGCCCAGGCGCGGAACGTTGACGTCGGCCGAGAGCAGGCGATGCGTTCCGACGACGATATCGACTTTGCCGCGCGCGACGTCGTCGATAACCGCCTTGGTTTCCTTCGCGCTGCGAAACCGCGAGATCATCTCGACCCGTATCGGATACTCCTCGAACCGCTTGCGCATCGTGTTCCAGTGCTGCTCGGCCAGGATCGTGGTCGGCACCAGCACCGCAACCTGCCGCCCGTCCATCACCGCAACGAATGCGGCCCGCATCGCGACTTCCGTTTTGCCGAAGCCCGCGTCGCCGCAGATGAGCCGGTCCATCGGCTTCGCGCGTGTCAGATCGCGAATCACATCGTCGATCGCGGCCTGCTGGTCGGGCGTTTCCTCGAACTCGAAACGATCCGCAAACTCATGATAGTCGCGGCCCGGATGCGGAAATGCGTGACCCTCGAGCACCTCGCGCGCCGCGTAGATTTCGAGCAGCTCCGACGCCATCGCGAGCACCGCCTGCCGCGTGCGCCGCTTGACCTTCTCCCACGATCCGCTGCCGAGCTTGTCCAGTCGCGGCGCTTCGCTGTCGCTGCCGATATAGCGCTGGACCAGATTTATCCGCTCGACCGGAACGTACATCGTGTCGTTGCCGGCATACTCGAGGTTCAGGAAATCGCCCTCAACGTCGGCGACTTTCAGATGCTTCAGTCCGCGGTAGCGCCCGATTCCGTGATCGATATGCACGACCACGTCGTCGGGTTTGAGCTCCGCCAGATTCAGCATCGCGCCTTTGGCGGTAGGGCGATGCTTGCGGCGCGCGCGCGGCTCGCCGAAGATCTCTTCCTCGCTGTACAGATAGATTCCGTCGTCCTGCAAAACGGTGCCCGCTGAGATTTCGCCCTCCATAATCGCGGGACGGTAATCCGGCCACGCAAGCAGCGCGCCGAAAGTCTTGCACTCGGTGTTCACTTCCAGATCGTAGGCTTCGAGATGACGCCGCAGGCGCGCGGCCTGGTTCGGCCCCTCCACGATCATCAGCGCCCTGCCCTGTCCGCGCTGGACCTCGCGAAGCTGCTCTGCGAGAGGCTCGAAACTGATCGCGGCGCGCGCACCCACCAGCTCGGGCGAAGCCAGACGCAGACTCGGCTGCGACTTGACCTCGATCGGCGGCGCCCATCCTTCGCGCGGCGGCGCGGCGGTGATGAGCGACCCAATCTCGACCGCGGCGAAACCCGCCAGCGTGCGCTCGAACTCCTGCGCCGACAGGTACATCGACTCCGGCTCCGGAAAAAATCTGGGAGCTCCCGCGGCGATCGCCGCCTCTTCGGCGACTCGGGTCGCAAAGCGATCCGCGTCGGCGCGAATCCGCCCGGGATCGACGATCCACAGGACCGTGTCGGGCGGCATGTAGTCGGCGATCGATTGCAGCGGCGCGCCGTACACGTAAGGCAGCAACAACTCGGCGCCCGGAAAGAGCAAGCCGTTCTCGAGCGTCTCGGCCAGCTCGCCGGCCTCTTTGCGGACCATCCCGATATCCGCGGCGCGCACCGCCGCGCGATCGCGCACCCGCACATCCTTGAGCGCCTCCGGCGCCACCAGCCGCGTGCGCACGATCGTCGCCTCTTCCAGCTCGGCCGCCGAACGCTGGCTTGCGATATCGAAGCGCCGGATCGAGGTCACCATGTCGTCTTCGAGCTCGAGCCGGACCGGCGAGCGATAGAGCGGCGAAAATATGTCGATGATTCCGCCGCGCACGCTGAAGTCGCCCGGCTCCTCGACCTGCGGCAGCCGCTGATAGCCAGCATTGGCGAGCGCCTCGACCAGAGTCTCGAGGTCGAGCCGCTCGCCCGCCGTAACGCGGATAATCGAGTCGTTCAGGATCGCGCGCGGGATCGTGCGCGTCATCAGCGCCTCGACCGACGTGATCACGATCGGCGCGGCCATGCGCAACAGCGCGAACATCGCGGCGATCTGGGCGGCCTGCGTGTCCGACCCAGGCGAGAGACTCGCCAGCGGCTTAAGCTCCCACGCGGGCAGATGATGCACTCGGCGGCCGGCAGTGTCGGCGTCATCGGACTCATCCAGGAAGAACGCGGCCTCATGCGCGAGCGCCTCGGCCTCGGCAGCGCGCGAAGTCACCACGACGATCGGGCGCGTAACGCCGAGCGCGGTTTCGCGCAGCAGCAGAACACCGGCGGCGCCCTTGAGCCCCATCACCGGGAAGCGGCGCTCGTTTCCGTTCTTGAGCCGCGCCTGCAGCTCGCCGGCCGCATCTTTTATGCTTCGAAGCACGATTTATTTCCTGCGCAAAACGCAACTTCGCCTACCCGCAGCGGACCAAAGGCTCCGCGCGGGCGGCATCCGGAGGAGTATATCAGAGAATTGAGCGCGAAGGATTCCGGCCGCGCCGCAATTGCCGGACAATCGCGCGGGCTATTCCGTCAGCGGCGGACCCGCATTCGCGACCGGCTGACCTACCTGACCAACCTGTCCGACATGCACCGCGAGCTTTTGCGTCGTATGACTTCCCTCTGGACCCGGGCGGATGACGGTCAGGTACATCGTGTCGCCAGGCTTGAGGTTAGCCATCGCGTCGTCGAGGTCTTGCTGCGTGCGCACGCGCTGATCATCGATCGCGACGATCAGATCGCCCGACATCCCCATGTCGCCGCGCTTTTCAAGCTGCGAGGTAATGAGCGTTCCCGCAAACGGAATCAGAGCGCCGAGCGTCGACGCTGACGCGCCGATCGCATTGGAGCCCGTGCTGCCCTTCACACCTGCGGCCGCCGCGGGGCTGTTCGGGTCAACGGTCATGACTTCGAGACCGTGCTCTTCTTTTCCTTTGAAGCACTTGTCGGTTTCCTGAATCGTGATCCCGAGATAGGGCTGGCCGTGGCGCGCGGAGCGGCCCGGATTGTTGCCGTTGATGGAATTGGAATCGCCATTCTCGGTTCCCGGCCGGTAGTTGGGATTGACCGAGTCGGTGTTCTCGCCGGGTCTGAAGCTTTCTCCACCGGGAATTTCATCCACACCAGTCTTGGGCGCGGTGACTCCGGGCTGCGGCGCGATTTCGAGCGTCGTATCCGGATTGCCGCCCTGCGAATTGAATCCAGGAGGCGGCGCGCCTGCCCCCTCCTGCGTCTGGGGATCGGATGGCGGCGCGGAAGTTTGCGCCGCGGCAATACCCACGATCGCCGCGATCGTAACGGCGATTGCGCCGAGTGCGAGATTGCGAAGCCTGCTCATCGTGATCGGCCAGTTGGCCCTGCTGAGCGATCATAGGCCGCCGATCGGCGCTTCTCAAGGAGCGGCAGATAGCGCTTGATGCGCCCGCGGCAGCATGCGAAATTTGGGGCTCATCACCCATCCGGGTTTTGCCAATCATGAAGATCATCTCAACCGTCGCCCTCGAGAAGCCGCAGCGCGCCACGATTATCGCGGCCGCGCCCGGCGCGGAGCTGCTTGATCGGCCGTGCCGCTCGCCGGAGGAAATTTCGGAGCTGGTTTCCGGCGGATGCGACGTGCTGCTCTCATTCCGGATGCCGAGCGACATCCTTGAGCGTGCGCGCGGGCTTAAGTGGGTGCAGCTTTTGAGCGCCGGGGCGGATCACGCGCTCGGCGGACCGATGAAATCAGCGGCGATTCCGATCACCACCGCCAGCGGCGTGCACGCGACTCCGATCGCGGAGTACACGATCGCCTCGATGCTCGCGTACGCGCGCCGCCTGCATATCACCCTCCGCGCGCAACAGCGCCATGAATGGTCGCGGCGCACGGTTATCTCGAGCCTCGATGTGATTCGCGGCAAGACCTTGGGGATAGTCGGCTATGGATCGATCGGGCGTGAGACCGCGCGCCTGGCGGATGCGTTCGGGATGCGAATCCTTGCGCTCAAGCGCAATCCGTCAGAGCGCCGCGAGACCGGATGGACTCCGCGCGGCCTCGGCGACCCGGAAGGAAAGATTCCCGCGCGATGGTTCGGACCCGAAGCGTGCTCGGAGCTGCTCGGCGAATCCGACTACGTAAGCGTGACCCTGCCGCTCACGAATGCGACCCGCAAATTTATCGGCGCGAAAGAGATCGCGGCGATGAAGCCCGGCGCGTATTTCGTCAATATCGGACGGGGCGCGGTCGTCGATGAAGCCGCGCTCGCGGCGGCGCTGACCGCGGGAAAAATCGGTGGCGCCGGCCTGGACGTATTCGAGCGCGAACCACTGCCGGCCGAGAGCCCTCTTTGGGACATCGAGCAAGCGATCCTGACGCCGCATGTCTCCGGCGATTTCCGCGGCTACATGGAGCTCGCCGCCGAGCTATTCGCCGAAAACCTCCGCCGCTTCCAATCCGGCAACCCGCTGCTGAATCAAGTAGACCCCGCGCACGGCTACTAGGATTCGCCTATTCGCGCTCCGTTGTTGTCATCCTGAGCCATAGGCGAAGGATCTCCGCGAAGCGATTAGTGCAACCATTCTGGGCTATTCGTACTAATCGCTTCGCGGAGATCCTTCACGGAGCCTGTCCCGAGCGAAGCCGAAGGAAATCCCGGACGAGAGGGCGCTGCATGAGGCGTGGACTCGGAGCATGGACGCCTCGGGATTCCTCGCCCAAGGCTCGGAATGACGATCAAGGGCCCGGCTGAGAGGAGGATACTCGTCGCCCCGACACACTTTAATGGCAGGATGACGGACACAAAACTCAGAGCCTCAAACGGCGGGAGAGGAGTCCATCAGGCAGCGTCATTCCCGCGCGTGCAGGGCTGCGAGGAAGCGGTCTTTCAGGCCGTCGAAGGGGCCGTTGGACATGAACAGCGCGATGTCGCCCGCGCGGGCGTCGGCGATCATCCGCTCGAGGATTTCGTCGTTTGACGCGCAAGCGAAGGCGTGCGGACCGCGCGCGGAGATCGCGGCGACGAGGGTGTCGATTGCGAGACGTTCGGCGGCGGGAATCGGATCGTTCGCCTTGAAATAGACCGGGCCGAGATAGACGCGCGCGGCGCGGTCGAATGCGGACGCGAACGCGGTCTGGAAAACATTGCGGCGCGCGGTGTTAGAGCGCGGCTCGAAGGCGGCGAGAATCCTGCGCCCCGCGAAGCGCTCGGCGATCGCCTCAAGCGTCACGCCGATCGCGGTCGGATGATGCGCGAAATCATCGACAATGGTTACGCCGGCGGCCTCACCGACAATTTCCTGGCGGCGCACAACGCCGGTGAACGACGCGATCCCGCGCGCGATTTCCGCCGTGGCGAATCCGCATTCGCGCAGCAGCACAAATACGCCCAGCGCGTTGGCGACGTTCATCCGTCCGCCGATCGGCAGAAAAACCTCCAAAGGCAGCCGCGCTCCGCGATGCTCTATATTGAAATGCGCGCCGTCCGCGCCGATTCGAATCGCGGCCGCGCGCCAGTCGCCCGCACGCAAGCCAAACGTGCTCACTCGCGCGCGCGCACCGGCGCTGACTTCGAGCGCGTGCGGAAAATCCGCGCATACCGCGAGCACCTGCGACGCGTCCATCGAATCGACCAGCGCGCGAAAGCTCGACTTCACGTGCTCGAGGTCGCGGTAGATATCGGCATGGTCGAATTCCACCGCCGTGACGATCGCGCCATGCGCGCGGTAGTGCAGAAACTTGGGCCCCTTGTCGAAGAACGCGGTGTCATATTCGTCGCCCTCGATCACGAAGTCGCCGCCCGCGCCGAGCCGGTAGTTCGAGCCGAAATTTTTAGCGACTCCGCCCACCAGCATCGAGGGGTCGTGCCCCGCCGCCGCCAGCACCTGCGCCATCATCGCGGTCGAGGTGGTCTTCCCATGCGTCCCCGCGACCATCAGCACGCGGCGCTCGCGCAGAAAAAAATGCCACAACGCCTCGGGCATCGAGAGATACGGGATCTCTGACGCGAGCAGCGCCTGCGCCTCCGGGTTATCGCGGACAATCACGTTGCCGACGATCACAAGCTCGGGCGCGGGCGAAAGATTCGCCGGCGAAAATCCCGTCCGTCGCTCGACGCTCAACTTCGCGAGCAGCGACGCGGTCGGCTCATAAAATTGATTGTCGGAGCCGCTGACCCTGTACCCGCGCTCCGCCAGCATCCCCGCCAGCGCCGCCATCGCGGTCCCCGCCACGCCGATCAGATGCACGTGATCGACCCGCGCGGGAACCCGCGCCAGCCGCGCGGCGCTGTCTCGTTCATTCACCGTCGATCGCTTCCATGATCAGGTCGTGGATTCGCGGGCGGAACTCGCGAATCGCCTGGTTGTCGCGGCGCGGATGGACCCGGTTGGTCATGATCGAAATCGCGATCTCGCGCGCCGGCTCGATCCAGAGCGAGGTGCCGGTGAAGCCCAGATGCCCGATCGCCTCGGGCGAGAAATGGCTTCCCGAGCTCGAGCCCTGCGGCGACGGCATGTCCCATCCAAGCGCCCAGGTCGATCCGGCCACAGTTTTATCGCGCGACCAGAACTCGCGGATAATTTTCTTCGGGACAAAATCCGAGCGCCCGGCCCAGCAGGCGATAAGCTCGCGCGCGATCCGGTCCACCTCGCGAACCGGGGCGAACAATCCCGCATGACCCGACACTCCGCCCATCGCATAGGCGTTTTCATCGTCCACCTCGCCGACCAGCAATCGTTTGCGCGAGGGACAGACCTCCGTCGGCGCGAACATGTCGGCGACCGGCTCGAGCCGGCGCGAACGCACCAGCGCGATATCGATAAAATCGGTCGCGCGCAGCCCCAGCGGACGGAAAATCTTGTCGCGGCTGAACCGGTTGAGCGCGACGCTTGCGACTTTCTCGACCGTCTCGCCCAGCGCGATAAAATTCAGGTCCGAATAGATCGCCTTGGTCGCGGGCGTGGCCTCGGGCTTCTCGCGATGAATCTCCTCGTACACAAATTCCTTGGCGCCATAACTCGCCATGAAATTCACCTTGCCCGACCGCTCGACTTCCGCAACCCGCGCGTAGAACGGCCGCCACGGCGCCAGTCCCGAGCAGTGCGCCAGCAGATGGCGAAACGTGACGCCGGTTTTTCCGTGTACGCCGAAGTTGTGGAAGAACCGGGTCACGCGATCGTCGAGCCGCAGCTTGCCATCGCGCGTGAGCATCATGACCGCGACCGTGGTCGCGAGCGCCTTGGTCAGCGACGACAGATCGAAGACCGTATCGATCTTCATCGGCGTGCGCTCAGGCACGATCGAGCGAAAACCGAACGCGCCTTCGAAGGCGATATCCGCTCCGATCCGGACCACGGCTGTCGCGCCGGGAATTGCGCCCTGCTCGACCGCGTCGCCAAACGCCCTTTCGACCTCACTCCATCCCAAGGAACACCCGCTCCCTACGCCGCGCGATCAGCTCGATAAAAACGATGTAAGTCCAAATATGCGGCGAATATGCGGCGCGCTGCAACCATGCGCGCGCGGTGGCAAATCAATTTCAGCGAGGTTCACACGGCGACTGCGGACTCGAGAATTTGCAGCTTCTTCGCACCCGCATCGAGCCGCGCGCGCACCCCGAACGCAAGCGCAAGGTTCTCGGTGCCGTGGCCCGCCTCGATTCCCGCGATCACCGGAATTCCAAAACCGGCGGTCTGTTCGGCGATAAACCGCGCGATCAGCTTGGCCTCGTCGGCGTTGCCTTCGACCGGGCGGATCGCACCGAAGACGACTCCCGCAGCCGCAGTGAACACGCCCGCCTGCCGAAGCTGCACCAGCATCCGATCGATCCGGTAAGCGCGCTCGCCGGTGTCCTCGAGAAACAGAATCTTTGCGCGAAAGTCCGGCGCGAACGGCGTCGCCAGCATCGCGACGACCACCGAGAGGCATCCTCCGATCACCTCGCCCTCGGCGACGCCCGGATGCACGCTCTCGCGCGCTTCGAGGTCGAAACCGCCGAGCTCTCCCGTGAGCATTCGGCGCAGATGCTCGAAGCTGCGCGCGCTCAGCCCACGCGCAAAGTCCATCGCAACCATCGGACCGTGAATCGCGACGATCCCCGCGTGCGTCACCAGAGGATTGAGAATAAAGGTCTCGTCGGAGAAGCCGATGAAAGGCTTGGGCGAGCGCGCGATTCGCGCGAAGTCGAGCAGCGGCAGCAGACGGCCGCATCCGTAGCCGCCGCGAGCCGCGAAGATCGCGCGCACGGAATCGTCGGCGAAATAATCCTGCAGCTCGGCGGCGCGCTCGCTATCGTCACCGGCCAGGATTCCCGAACGCGCAAGGGCGCGCGCGGACACCTTGACCCGAAAGCCCATCGCGCCGAGCGCGCCGACTCCGCGCTCCAGGTACTCGCGATCGATCGCCGCCGCGGGCGCGATTACGCCAACGGTATCGCCGATGCGCAGTGCGGGAGGCTTTACGAGATTGGTGCGCGCTGCCACGCATCGCCTACAGATTGTTTTTGTAATCCTGCTCGATCGCCTGATCGATCTTGCGCGCAAGATCCTCTGCGCCGCCGCCGAGCTGCTTCCCGAACGACATCCGGGTGTGAGCCGCCCAGGTTTCCGGCTGCCACAGCGCGGAGCGGATGAACGCCTTGCCGCAGTGGAAGAAGCATTCATGGACCGTCACCCGCATCGCGAGCAGAGCGGAAGAGCCGCGCGCGGGAAGAGTCGCGAGCAGCGCAGGATCGGCGGTCAGCTCGGCGGTACCGTTGACGCGAAGGGTTTCATCGGTGTTGGGAACCAGGAAGATCAGCCCGACGTGCGGATTGGCAAGGACGTTGCGAAAGCCGAACTTGAGCTTGTTGCCTTTGCGTTCGGGAATCAGCAACGTGTTCGGGCCCGCGACCTGGACGAATCCGGGATGATCGCCTTTGGGCGAGACGTCCTGATTGCCGTCCGCGTCGGCGGTGCCGATCACCAGCAGCGGCGAGCGCTGGATAAAGCCGATCGCCATTTCGTCGAGCGCGGTAAGCAGCTTCCTGCGCGTCGTCGGATGCGGTGCGCCGAGCAGCGCGTCGAGTTGTTCTTCAGTCGAGATGCGATGCGGGTCGGGATTTTCCACCGGCGTACTTCCTCCGTCTCAACGCAAGGCTAAGCGATACGCGCGCGCTAGTCGAATGCCGGCGAAGGGCTTGGCGCGAGCTGGATGGTTCCTCCGACGCTCGATTGTGGCGATTTCTCAGGGACCGGAGTTTGCAGCGGTTGCAGAGAGATTTGGGATGGCGGTGCCGGAGGGGGGGGGTAACCTGATCTAGAGATGGGCGACCGTAGGCCATACACATTGCCCCATCTTGTAGCTCTCTCGGCGTGAGCGGCTCATGGTTTTGTATCTTCTTGGCCTCCCGCAGGCAATTCTTTCGGAACTTCGTCCACTGATCCACGCCCCAGCCATTTGGAGCCTCGACCGACAGCCCAGCGCTCGATTCCGCGGCTGGTCGCTTTTGCGCGCTCGCTTGGTGCGCGCCAGCGCTGAGCACGAGCGCAACTACACAACCAAGAAGGAGCACTCCAATCTTCGATGAATTGTTCTCCATCGATTTCACAGTGTGAATCGGAAACAGGCCGATCCTAATGCTGCGGCCATTAGATGGGGTTCCGAATCGCCCGACGACGGGCAGACCCGGTCGGACTGAGGACTCGGACCTGTCGGCGACGGTGACGCTACGGGAGTTGCCAAAGGACTGCTCATGCCACTCGAACTGGAAAAGGTATGCGGAGGCGGATAGCCATTGGGTGGAGGAGGAGGTACCACGCCCAAGGAGCCGCATACCTCTATGAGACTCCAATCAGCACGCGGAATTGACTGGTGAGCGGCGGCTTCATCCGCAATCTTCTGGCAGTGCGCTCGAAGATCGGCCCACTGTTTTGGAACCCAGCCGGGTGGTGGAGTCACCGGGATGGCTATCTGAACATGTGGTAGCGGAGTGGGCTGCTGTGCGCTGGCGCTCAGGACCATCAGCGTTGCGCCTGTGAGCGCGAAGCACAGAACGGCGAGCTTGGATAGCTGTTTCAGCATCGTTCGCTCCTCCCCTGTCAGAGGCCCTTGGCTCAGGTCTTTTTCGCGGTGAGGACGCTAACCGTTTTTCAACCGTAGGACAAATTGGTCGCTTGACCGAGAGTTTACGATCCGCGTCAGCGGATTGCGGAGACTCGTCCGAGCCCAATCCTAGATGCTGCGGCCGACCGCGGCGGCGACGGGCTTTGCCGCCCGGACGAGATCGGCGAAGCGCTCGGGCTTGAGCTGCTGCGGACCGTCGGAGCGGGCAAGCGAAGGATTCGGGTGCACCTCGATCAGCAGGCCGTCGGCGCCCGCCGCGATCGACGCGAGCGCCATCGGCGCGACCAGCGACCAGATGCCGGTGCCGTGGCTGGGATCGACGATCACGGGCAGATGGGTCCATTCCTTGAGCAGCGGCACCGCGGTCAGATCCAGTGTGTTGCGGGTCGCGGTCTCGAAGGTGCGGATTCCGCGTTCGCACAGCACGACGTTGGGATTGCCTTCGGACAGGATGTATTCCGCCGCCATCAGGAATTCTTCGAGCCGCGTGGACATCCCGCGTTTCAGGAGGATGGGTTTTTTCGTTCGGCCCAGACGCCGGAGCAGCGAAAAATTCTGCGCGTTGCGCGCGCCGACTTGCAGCATATCCGCGTGCTCGACGAACAAATCGATATCGTGCGGATCCATGATCTCGGTGACGACCGGCAGCCCCACCCGCTTGCCCGCGTTCTCGAGCAGCGTGAGTCCCTCGCCCTCCATGCCCTGAAACGCGTAGGGAGAAGTGCGCGGCTTGAACGCGCCGCCGCGCAGCAGATGTGCTCCCCCCGCCTTGACCGCGTCGGCCGCGGCTTCCACTTGCTCGAAGCTCTCGACCGCGCATGGTCCCGCCATGATCGCGAGCTTGTTGCCGCCAATCTTTACGCCGCCAACATCGATGATCGAGCCTTCGGGACGGACCTCGCGCGCCGCGAGCTTGAACGAGCGCAGCACCGGCATCACGCGCTCGACGTAGCTAAGCGCCTCGAGATGCTCGAGCTGATGCTCGCCGCGCTCCTCGCCGACGCAGGCGACGACGGTGCGCTCGACGCCGCGGATGATATGCGCGCGATAATCGAGTTCTTCGACCATCTTTACGATCGTGCCGATCTGCTCTTCAGTGACCTTCGGTTTGAGTACGACGATCAAATGCTTCTCCCAACTGTTTCTCCGGCGGCCCGGCGGCGCGCGCGCATGATGAAAAGGACGAAAGCGATGGAATGCGCGCTCGAAGTCTAGTATCTAAAGTGTATAGCACACGCGGAATTGCCGAAACCCGCGCCGCCGCTTCCTATATCCAGTGAACAATCGCACCAATCGCGCGCTCCGGATGCTCCATACCTCGGATGTGCATCTCGAGACCGATACGTTTGGCGCGGGACCGCGCGGCGAGGCGCTGCGCGATCGCGTGCGGGGCGCGTTCGCGCGGGTGATCGATCTGGCCAACGAGCGCTCTGCGGATTTGCTGCTGATCGTCGGCGACCTGTTCGACTCGGCTCGCGTCAGCGAAGCGGGTCTTGCGTTCGCGCTCGGAACAATCGGGCGTGCGCGGATGCCGGTGGTGATGATTCCGGGAAATCACGACGCGCACGACGAGCGCTCGATCTACGCGGGACTGGCGCCGTCGGCGATACCGCCGAATCTGCATCTCATCCTCGAGCCAGAAGGCCGCGCGATAAACGTTCCCGAGTTGGCGGTCCGGCTGTGGGGGCGAGCGCTGGTCGAGCACACGCCGGAGTATCGGCCCCTCGCGGGGATTCCGGCGCCGGATCCGGATCTGTGGAATATCGCGCTCGCGCACGGCTTCTACATGGAAGACGGCGACAGCTATCGCTCGTCGCCGATCGCGGGCGAGGAGATTGCGGCGTCGGGTTATGACTATATCGCGCTCGGACACGTGCACATCTGGAGCGACGTCTCCCACGGCGCCACGCGCGCGTTCTATTGCGGCACGCCCGCGCCGCTGTACTCAGGCGATCACTGCGGATGGGCCGCGTGGGTGGAATGCATCCCGGGCGAGCCGGTGCGCGTCGAGCGCGTAGTCGTCACAGCGGGACAGCCGGAAGAGCAAGCGATCGATTAACAGAAAGCTCGGAGCAAGGCCGCTCTCACCCGCGCGTCACGATGCCTGCGAAAAAGAATCGCAAGCATCGCGCTGCGCCGCCCGCGTGCCGGTGGCGCCTCCCAGGGGGCGAGGGTGTGATTAGGGTACCGTTGAAAAACGATTAAGCTCGATGGCTGCCGTTGCGGCGGGCGGCTTTTGCGTGAGGTAGTTCGACCGGACGCAACTCCGGGAAGCGCGTCAGGAGCTTGCGCCATACGCGTTCGAACCCGTCGCTGACCAACGGCTGAACCAGGCACTCGAGCGCGCCCTCGTCGGTAAACGCGCGCGCGCGCTCCGAATCGCTGGCGGGGATGACGGCGATAATTGCCGTGTCGGGCGAGTCGTGGCGAATCATCCGGACCAGGCCGAGTGCGTCGAGGTCGCCGCCGGTCTTAAGTGCGCTATCAAGGATCACTACTTGCGGGTGTACGGTTCGAAAAAGGTTTGCGGTTTGCACCGCGTTGTCCGTCTCGGCGATCACGTCGCATCCCATGCAGTCCAGATGATGCCGTATCACTTCACGACCCTCACCTGAGCTATCTGCTATCAGCACACGGACAGACATTCGGTTAGACCTCCTGCCCACCCCCGGGCCTGACTTCACCATTGCTGCTTCACGCGTCATCGCTGGAAGAGGTAGCAAGCGGCAGGCCAATAGCAATGTGTAAGCGCTGCAACGCAAATTTCGTCATCAATTGTCAAATTTACGCGATCGACTCAGGTTCATCCGGCTGCGAGTCGCATCGCGGGACAAACTCGCGCCTGCGAAATCGGTACATCGTGTCGGTAAATTCGCCTGTATCTACAATACGGACGAACGCGCGGATGGCTACCAACTTGTAATTCTGGAAAGCGTCGAGAATCCCGTGGAAGTCCGCGCAAGAAAGATTTTCGATGCGGCGCGCTAATGCGGAAATGTGCAAGCGGCGCTAATGAGTAGCATTGTGGCGTAGCAGCGGCGTGAATTGTTGCATACCCGTGACAGGGCCCGCGGCTGCTGATCGCGTCGCTCAGCGCGGGTGGTATGCGCCCAAAAAAAACCGTGGCGGGACCGGATAATCCGGCCCCGCCGCTTGGCAATCAGTTAACTTGTTCGGACCGTTACATCATGCCGCCCGGAGGCATCTGCGGTCCGCCGCCGCCGCCCTTATTCTCGTCGGGCTTCTCGGCGATCATGCACTCGGTAGTGAGCAACAGGCTCGCGACCGACGCCGCATTCTGCAGCGCGCTGCGCACGACCTTGGTCGGATCCATGATCCCGGCCTTGGTCAGGTCTTCGAACTCCTCGTTGGCCGCGTTGAATCCGAAAGAGCCCTTGTTGCTCTTGATCTTGTCAACCACGACCGAGCCTTCCCAGCCGGCGTTGTGCGCGATCCACCATGCGGGGCCTTCGACCGCGCGCTTGATGATCCCGATGCCGACCTTTTCGGCTTCTCCGGCGCGCAGGTTGTCGAGCACGCTCGAGGCGCGCACGAGAGCCACGCCGCCGCCAGGCACGACGCCTTCTTCGACCGCGGCGCGCGTCGCATGCAGAGCATCCTCGACGCGGGCCTTCTTTTCCTTCATTTCCATTTCGGTCGCCGCACCGACGCGAATCACCGCGACGCCGCCGACCAGCTTCGCAAGCCGCTCCTGCAGCTTTTCACGATCGTAGTCCGAGGTGGTCTCGTCGATCTGCGCGCGAATCTGCTTGATGCGGCCCTCGATGTCGGCCTTCTTGCCCGCGCCGTCGATAATCGTGCAGTTGTCCTTGTCCACCACGATCCGCTTGGCGCGGCCGAGGTCCTGCAGGCCGACGTTTTCGAGCTTAATTCCGAGTTCTTCGGAGATTGCGCGGCCACCGGTCAGGATCGCGATGTCTTCGAGCATCGCCTTGCGCCGATCGCCGAAGCCCGGCGCCTTGACCGCGATACAAGAGAGCGTGCCGCGAATCTTATTTACGACCAGGGTCGCGAGCGCTTCGCCTTCGATATCCTCGGCGATCATCAGGAAGGGCTTGCCCGCCTTCGCGATCGTCTCGAGGATCGGAAGCAGATCCTTCATCGAGGAGATCTTCTTCTCGTTGATCAGGATAAACGCATCGTCGAGCTTCGCTTCCATCCGCTCCGGATCGGTCACAAAGTACGGCGACAGATAGCCGCGGTCGAACTGCATCCCCTCGACTACTTCGAGCTGGGTCTCGAGTCCGCGCGCCTCTTCCACCGTGATGACGCCTTCCTTGCCGACCTTCTCCATCGCCTCGGCGATGATGTCGCCGATGGTGGAGTCGTTGTTGGCCGAGATGGTGCCGACCTGCGCGATTTCCTTGCGATCCTTGGTGGGCTTGGACAGGTTCTTGAGCTCGCCGGTAATCGCCTCGACCGCGCGATCGATTCCGCGCTTGAGCGACATCGGATCGTGTCCCGCGGCGACCATCTTGATCCCCTCGGTGTAGATCGAGCGGGCCAGAACGGTTGCGGTGGTGGTGCCGTCGCCGGCGACGTCGGAAGTCTTGGAGGCGACTTCCTTGACCATCTGCGCGCCCATGTTTTCGAACTTGTCTTCGAGCTCGACTTCCTTGGCTACCGTCACGCCGTCCTTGGTCACGGTCGGAGCGCCAAAGCTCTTTTCGAGAACGACGTTGCGGCCCTTGGGGCCGAGCGTCACGGTAACGGCGTCAGCGAGGACATTGACCCCTTTCAGGATCTTCTCGCGCGCCTCTTGAGAAAAACGAAGTATCTTCGCAGGCATGGATTCTTGCCTCTCCTCAGTTCAAATTTCAGTTAAGCGCATCGGACGCGAAGCTTCTGTGCGAAGCCTCGCTCAGTCGAGGATGCCCAGGACGTCGTCCTCGCGCATGATGATATGCTCATCGCCTTCGAGCTTGATCTCGCTGCCGGAATATTTTCCGAACAGGATCTTGTCGCCCGCCTTCACCTCGATCGGGATGAGCTTGCCATCGTCGCCATACTTGCCCTTGCCGACCGCGACTACTTTGCCCTCCTGGGGCTTTTCTTTCGCGGTGTCGGGGATGATGATGCCGCCCTTGGTCTTCTCTTCTTCCTTGATACGCTTGACCAGAATGCGATCGCCCAGCGGTCTGAATTTCATTGGGACTAGCCGCCTCCTACAGTGGAATTTCGATTACGATTGTTACCCGGCCTATGAACAGATCCGGTCGAGTGAAATTTAATCACGATCGACCAGATGTCAATTGGCACTCTCGCGATGAGAGTGCCAACGGACTTAGTCTCTCATGCGACTATGACAAACGCAAGCGCGAAGACGTGAAATCGTCCTGACGACGCGGGTTCGGAATCGACCTAGTCGTTTGACGTGTTCTAGCTCTTTGTTCGCCGGTTCTTCGTCTTCTGTATGACCGCGCAGACCTGGCAAAAGAGAGCCGAAACGCTCGGGATTTCTCCCTTCGGTCGAAATGACGAATGCCAACCCGGTGGCGCGATCAACTTTGCATCGGCATATCACCCGCAGCCGTCATTTCGAGCCTGGGCGAGAAATCCCGAGGCGTCCATGCTCCGCGCCAAGTCGCATGCAGTAGCCCTACGCTCTGAATTCCTCGCACGGCAGTCACACGCAGGAATGGCAGCTTCGTGTCCCGGTGGCCGGTTGGATTCTTATTGCACGAGCACGGCGTATCAGGATTCGAATTCGATTTGGTGGCCGACCTGCTCGGAAACTAACTCCGCGAGGCGCGCGTAGAGGTCGTGATGGTCTTTGTCGTCACGCCAGGTGTCGCTCGCCGGGTCGTAGTCGTAGTGATAGCCGTGAGCGGCCGCAGCGAGCCAGATTTGATTGGTCGCGGATTGACGGCTCAGGATGAATTTCATTCCGTCGGGGAACTCGATCGTTACTGATCCGTCGGCGGTCGAGTAGTCGGCGTCGTCGGGATCGAGGCCTTCGAGCCATTTGGCGACGCGGGCCAGGCATGCGTCGGCCGCGTTCTGAAATTCCCGATCATCCATGAGTCTGATCCTATCATGTTCGTCTCAGGCGCGGTCGGCGACGACTATCATCCTGCGGCCGAAGAGGAGCGCGGGGGAGAGGACGTCGGCGAAGAGTTCGCGGGTGACGCGGGGGTCGGGGGCGCGCTGGCCGCCGTGGCGGACGTTACGGGCCGAGACCGCTACCGCAAATTTCATCGAGATCCAAAGAAGCGGCACGAGCGGCGCCATCGCGATCGAGGTCGGGCTCAGGCGGTCGGTGTGTATCG
>JBAPSR010000112.1:0-11528 GCA_049281755.1 Binataceae bacterium (SeqCode) | reverse complement strand
CCCTAACGATCGTTCGGGTTTTTGCCAGGTTTGTTCATGGCTGAACTGTTCAGCCTTATGCCCGATTCCACTTCGTGCAACGATCGATCCGTGGAAGCATCCCGCACACTTTTCCGCCCCACTTTGCAGGCCCCACCCCAGTCGGCTCCTTTAGCGACCAGTCGCGCGTATCAATCCAACCACCAAGACACGAAGGCACCAAGAACTGATTCATTTCCGCGCGCCGCGCGCGGAAGTGAATCTTCTTCGTGTCTTGGTGTCTTCGTATTCCTTGGTGCCTTGGTGTTTAGTCTTTTCCGCGCCCTGAAAAGAGTCCAAAAATCGATGACCGAAAAAGCTGCAGAAACGAACCCATTGCGGCAAATTCGGCAGCATTTTCAAGGAGTTTATTTTTTGAGCCACTAGAAAAGATACCAAACGAACCCACCGAAATCCGCCCGAATCCAAAAATCAAAGGCCTCACCTTGCCCAGATTCGCGCATCGCTCGCGCATTACCTCGCAAGTAATCGACTCCGTCTCCACGATGACTACTGTCATCTCATCACTGGCCGGATGGAGGACTCATTCATGGAAAGACAAACCGCTCTCAAGCCGGATGCGATCGCGCCGCACACCCCGCTGGTCACCGCCGACGACGGCACCCAGCTCTACTTCAAGGATTGGGGCGCCGGGCTGCCGGTCGTGTTCATTTCGAGCTGGTCGGCCAACGCCGACATGTGGCAGTACCAGATGGCGCCGATGGCGGCGGCGGGCTATCGATGCGTCGCGTACGACCGCCGCGGACACGGCCGCTCCGGCCAACCCTCGACCGGCTTCGACTACGACACGCTCGCCGACGATCTGGCAGCCGTGATCGACGATCGAGATCTGCGCGGCGCGACGCTGGTCGGACATTCGATGGCCGCCGGCGAGATCGTACGCTACCTCTCGCGCCACGGCGCCGGCCGCGTCGCGCGGATCGTGCTGATTGCGCCAACCACGCCGTTCGTCTTGCAGACGCCGGACAATCCCGACGGCGTTCCCAACGCGATGTTCGAGCAGACACGAGCACAGCTCGCCGCCGATCTTCCCGGATGGCTCGCCGACAACGCCGATCCGTTCTTCGTGCCCGAGACTTCGCCCGCGATGAGGGCGTGGGTCTTGAGCCTGAGCCTGCAATGCTCGATCGTCGCGGCGCTCGGATGCAATCACGCGTTCTGCGAGACCGACTTCCGCCCCGAGCTGCCGAAAATTTCAGTCCCGACGCTCGTCATCCACGGCGACAAAGACGCATCGACTCCGCTCGAGCTCACCGGACGCAAAACCGCGAAGCTGATTCCCGGCGCCGAGCTGAAAGTGTACCAAGGCGCGCCCCACGGCCTGATGTTCACGCACACGGAACGCCTCAACCGCGATCTGATCGCGTTCGCAAGGAGCTGAACTAAGTGCATCTGATCGATAAGGCGATTTGCGAAATGGCTGCGCTGCGACCCGCGCTAACGCGTCTCCCTTCCCGTGCGGGAAGGGAACAAGGGTTAGGTCGAATTCGGACGGCCGCAACTCATCGGCGCAAACACGAGCATTACCCCGCGCGTAATTGATACCCACGCGACTGGTTCCTAGATCATGATTATCACCCGCAATCGCGCCCGCTTGTCCGATTGCGTAACGCACAGAAGGAGCACGAACATGAGCAACGTCAACGAATTGATCACTTCCTACATCGCGGCGTGGAACGAACGCGACTCGCGCCGCCGCCACGAGCTCGTCGCCAGGACCTGGAGCGATGACGGCAGCTACGTCGACGCGCATCGCACCGGCACCGGCCACGAAGGAGTCTCCGCGATGATGGCGACGGTGCACGCGGCCTATGGCGTCGAGTACCAGTTCCACCTCAAGTCCGCCGACGAAGCGCATCATGAGTTCGTGCGCTTCCAGTGGGAGGCAGGCGGCACCAAGGAAGCGCCGCTCCATTTCGTCGGCACCGATATCGGTATCGTCGGGATCGACGGCCGCTTCAAGTCGGTCATCGGCTTCACCGACGAGGCGCCGGCCCGCCAGGCGTCGCGCTAGCACATCTGCCAACGGCGGGAGACCGGACGCGAGGTCTCCCGCCGCACGGCGGGTGATTACCTGCAAGGTAATGGCTCAATAACCGCGCGGCTGGTACGGTTTCAGCTATGGATACTCATCAAAACGGGGCCGCGACCGAGTCGGGCGCCGGACCGCTGCTTCGCAGATGGCGCGAGTCGCGTCATCTGAGCCAACTCGATCTCGCGCTCGAGGCCGAAGTCTCGAGCCGCCATATCAGCTTTCTCGAAACCGGCCGCTCCGCGCCCAGCCGCGCGATGCTGCTGACGCTGGCCGGCGTGCTCGACGTTCCGCTGCGCGAGCGCAATATCCTGCTGCTCGCGGCGGGCTACGCGCCGGTCTTTTCCGAGACCAGCCTCGACGATCCGCGGATGAGCCATGTGCGCGCCGCGCTCGAGATGATCCTGCGCCAGCAGGATCCGCGCAGCGCGTTCGCATTCGATCGCCACTGGAACCTGGTGATGGGCAATGCGGCGTTCGTGCGATTTCTCACGGCGGTGATGGGCAAGCCTCCGGCCGGCTTCATCCCGCTCAAGGTCGCCGCCGAGCCGCGGCTGAACCTGCTGCATCTGATGTTCGATCCCAACGCGATTCGCAAGGTGATCATCAACTGGGAGCCGATCGCTAAATCGCTGCTCAACCAGGCCTACCGCGCCGCCGCGTGGGCCCGCGACAACTCGATGCGGGAGCTGATCGCGGCGATCCTGTCCTATCCCGGCGTGCCCGCCAATTGGCGCGAGCCCGACCTCGAAACTCCGCCCGCCCTGATGCTCTCGTTCGAGCTCAGGATGCCGGGCGGAAAAATCGCGCGGATGTTCAGCACGATCACAACCCTATCCGCTCCCGAAGACGTGACCCTGCAGGAGCTGCACATCGAAGCGTTCTATCCCGCCGACAAAGAAAGCGAGTCGCTCTCGATTGTCGGGTAGGAATGCTTTAGATGTCAGCTGGCGAGCTTTGCAGGATGGTGCAGGGCGAAATAAATGACCTCGCCCTGGACAAGAGGATTTCGATAAACGTCACAGCCCTTGTCCGTCATCCTGAACGGAGGTTGCCGGAGTGAAGGATGACCACGTCGGAGGGTTTGCGAAAAAATCGACAGCCTCCTCGGACAAGGAGGGGAAAGAAATTCATCCGGTGCAAGCCCTCCGTCGGCACCAATGCTGGTGGCGAAAGCAGATCACTGGAATGGAGTGAGTTACGCCTCCGATAGAGGATGATCGCCAAGATGGATCAGAATCCAGTCACTCAGGTTTTGATCGCGGGCGCCGGACCGACCGGTCTGGTGCTCGCTCTATGGCTCACCCGGCTCGGCGTCAGCGTGCGGATTATCGACAAGACCGCGGGCGCCGCGGCCTTCTCCCGCGCACTCGGCGTGCAGGCGCGCACCCTCGAGTTCTACCGGCAGGTGGGAATTGCCGACTCGGCCGTCGCGGGCGGCGTCCAGGTGCCAGGCGTCAATTTCTGGGCGCGCGGAACCAAAGCCGCGCACGTGCCTTTGCATGATCTCGGCATTGGCCTCACTCCGTTTCCCTTCCTTCTGGATTTCGCGCAGGACGCGCACGAGCGGTTGCTGATCGATCATCTGGAAACCCTCGGATTGAAGGTCGAGCGCAAGACCGAGCTGATTCGTTTCGACCAGCAGCCCGGCGGCGTGCGAGCGACGCTCAAACGTCCCGATGGGTCCGAGGAGATTTGCCAGCCCGCGTATCTTGCGGGATGCGACGGTGCGAGTTCGATCGTACGCGAGACGATCGGCGCGGGTTTTCCCGGCGGAACCTACTCGCACCTGTTCTATGTAGCCGACGTGGAAGCGAGCGGCCGCGTAGTCGACGACGAAGTCCACGTCGATCTGGATAAGACCGACCTGCTCGCGGTCTTTCCGATGAAGGGAACCGGACACCTGCGCCTGGTCGGCCTCATCGGCGAGCATCCGGGACGCGGCGACCACGAGTTGACTTTCGCCGATGTAAGCGATCGCGCAATCGGACAACTGAAGCTTACGGTCACGAAGGTAAATTGGTTCTCGACCTATCGTGTGCATCACCGCGTCGCACAAAGCTTTCGCAAAGATCGCGCGTTCCTGCTCGGCGACGCGGCTCACATTCACAGTCCGGTTGGCGGCCAGGGGATGAACACCGGCATCGGCGACGCTATCAACCTCGCGTGGAAACTCGCCGCCGTTTTGAGCGGCCGCGTCCCGGAAAAAATCCTCGACAGCTACGAGCTCGAACGTATCGTCTTTGCGCGGCAGTTGGTCGCGACCACCGATCGGATGTTCACGCTGGCGACCCAACCCGGTTTCATCGCCGCGCAGGCTCGCACCAAGCTGTTTCCTTTCCTGCTCCCGATGCTGTTGCGCATCGCGGCGGCGCGCCGCTTCATCTTTCCGACCATCTCGCAGATCGGCCTGAGCTACCGCGCGAGCCCGCTGAGCGCCGGTGTCGCCGGCACGATCCACGGCGGCGACCGCCTCCCGTGGATTCAGATGCCGTCGGGAGAGAACGGTCCTGCGGACAATTTCGTGCCGCTGACCTCACTCGCGTGGCAGGTCCATGTTTACGGCGAACCGCGCGGCGGCATTGCCGAGGCGTGCGCGGCGCTCGCGCTGCCGATCCATGTTTTTCCATGGACCGCCGCGACGGACCGGGCCGGCGTGATGCGCTCGGCGACCTATCTCATTCGCCCGGACGGATATGTCGCGCTGGCCGACCCCAACGGCGACCCGGAGCAACTGCGTAGTTATCTCAAGCATCTCGGCTCGGCAGTATCGCCTGCGCGTGGACCTTGAGCAGGACGCCTGCTATCGATGAAGCCAAGGGATGTCGTCGTGAGATCTAGCTGCACATCTTGCCGCATCAGCATTTGGGCGCTCGCGCTCGCCGCGCTTCTGATACTTTCGGAGCCGGCGATCGCTCAGTGGGCAGGCCGCGACGGATGGGTCGAAGAGCCGGACAGCAAATCGCTCAACGTCGCGGGCGACCCGGGTCACGCCTACCTGGATTCCACTTCGGTCCATCGCACCGACGACGGCCTGATCCATTTCAACGAAAGCTCGAACGTGACCCGCGCCGAGGACATCGGCAAAGTCGGGATCATGGAAGACGCCTACGATTGCTCGGCGAATGTGAAATACATGTGCGTCGATCAAGGCGACTGGCGCAATGATCCGAAGAGCAAGGTCAATCTCACCCACGATCCGGCTCTGTCCCTCTACCGCAAATACCTGTGCGGCGACGACAAGCCCGCCGCATCCGCCGCGACCGCCGCCGCCCAGCACTGAAGCCCGCAGCCCGGCAACAGCGGCGAGTCCCGCCCCACGCTGGTTGTGAGCGGCGCTACACCGCCAGTTTAAGCGCGGGTTGATTCATTAACTTTTAGTAGTATTATTTGTCTTTATGTTGCGACAGCGGTAGCTGCAAATGATTCAGGGGGGCAACTCATCGTGCATCGTCGTGGTTTGGCTCGCTTGGGGTTGATTTCGGCGGCCGGGCTGTTCGCGATCCTTCTTGCCTGTCCGGCTGCACGCGCCGGAGCGAGTACGCGGGTTCCGGACCGAAGCGAGATCATAAAGAAACTCAACGGCTACCAGTTCAAGGCGCTCGACGCCGAGCTCTGCGACTATCAGAAAGCGTACGAAGCCGATCCGGCGCAGGAGATGAACGCGATCATCGGCTTTGGCGCGTTCGACACGCCCAACGTGCTGATAGCCAGTCGGCTCGACGACTGGGTGAAGGCGTCGCCAGATTCTTATGCGGCCGCGGTGGCGCACGCCACCTGCCTGATGGCGACGGGGCTTCGATGGCGCGGCGAAGGCTATGCAAACCAGGTAACGCCGCGGCAATGGGACAACATGCATCTCCTGTTTGCTCAGTCGGTCGCGGAGGCGAAGCGCGCGCTCTCGATCGATCCAAACTTGTCGGTCGCATATGTGGTGCTGATGAGAATCGCTCGCGTGGGCGGCACTACCGCCGAAGCGGCGCAGGCAGGCGGCGAGGCGCTCCACCGCATCCCCGACAGCTTTGCGATCCGCGAAGAGATGATGCGCGCGCTAACACCGCAGTGGGGAGGGTCGCGCAGCGCAATGGTCAGTTTCGCGAGCGCCTCGCAAGCGTATGCGCATCAGAACCCGTCGATCCGGTTTCTTAACGCATGGCCAATAATCGAGGAGTGCGAGCGCTTCGAGAACGCGCGCCAGCTCAAGCCGGCGGCGGCGTGCTACACGAGCGCGATCGCGGCGGCTGAGCAATACTGGCTGCCCTATTACCGCCGCGCCGACAACTATTACGGCCTCGGAGAATACAGTCAGTCTTTGCAGGACGTGATGCGCGCCGACGCTTTGTTTCCGGGGCGCTCGAGAGATTTGAAACTCCTCGCATACGACACCGCCAAGTTGAACGAGCCCGACGCATCCATCCTGTGGATTTCCCAATACATGCTGCTTGATACGCCAGATCCGGACATGTTCGCCCTCTTCAGATCGCAGCAACCCGAGCTGAAGGGCCTGGGCTATTCGCAATAGATGCGTGCCATGCGAATCAGCGGATGGTTCTTCCTGCTCGCTGCGTGTTCGATGGTATGCGCGAGCCATCCGGCCCTCGCGCAGGAGAACGAGAATCTTTCGCCGGCGCAGGAAAAGTTCGTCAACATGGAAAAGGCGATGCCGCAGGACAAACGCGGGCGTTTCTACAAGCTGGGTGAGATTGGAGTCGCCGCAATCGCGGCCGGTGAATACGACAAAGCCGAGCGCTACGCCCAAGAGCTGCTGTCCGACGCGCCGGACTTTCACAAGGACTGGAATTACGGCAACGCAATCTTCGACGGCAACATGGTGCTCGGTCTGGTCGCGCTCAAGCGCGACGACGATGTCGCGCAAGCCGACAGCGACCTGCTCGGCTCCGCGGCGACTCCCGGTTCCCCACAGCTAGGTTCATTCGGCCCCAACATGCTGCTGGCCCAGGCGCTCCTCGAACGCGGCGAGGAGAGCACGGTTCTGGCGTTTCTGGCCGCCTGCCGCAGCTTCTGGAAGATGGCTCAAGGTCAGGACAAGCTCGACGCCTGGAGCGACACCATCGAGCAACGCGAAACCCCCAACTTCGCTCCAAACCTGCGCTGGTAGCTCATCCGCAAAAGAAAACCGGCGGGGTCGGATGACCCCGCCAGTTCGGATTCAGATCTCGGGTGCGTCCCGATGAACGCGTAACCGGTCTCGCTCAGCCTTGTCCGCCTTCCGCTGCCGCCACCATCGAGCGCACGGTGCAGAAGTCCTTGTCCACCGCGCCCATGTTGATGTACCAGCATTCGCGCTCAGGAGTGTGTTGGCCGGGCAGGTAGCACATGGTCGAGAGGCCACCCTGCACGTCGAGCTCGCTCGCGCCGACGACGAATTCGCGCTTGAACGGATAGATCGCCACGCGCGCATCGGGGACCGGACGATCGCGATAGGCCAGCCAGTAAAGGTTGTTGCGGAACAACTGGCCCTTCTGATCGTACGCATCGACGTACGGCTGAAACCATACTTCGGCGTCGAGATAAACCACGTTGCGGCTTTCCAGAACGTTGGTCGATTGGACCACGCCTTTACGCGCGGTCGCCTCGATCACGTAGATGTGGCGCATCTCCCAATTTTCGGGACATGCCGACGAGCCCGCATCGTAGGGGCAGGTCACTTCGGGCGAATTCTTC
The DNA here is from genome assembly GCA_049281755.1 of Binataceae bacterium (SeqCode). Lineage (GTDB taxonomy): Bacteria > Desulfobacterota > Binatia > Binatales > Binataceae > JBARDN01. Next base: position 3,772 of record JBAPSR010000112.1, on the reverse strand, counting down.
GCGTGCACGCACGCGAGCATCTGCTGCTCGCCCAGCAGCTTGTAGTTGTACTGCTCAGTCTTCGGGTTGTAGCCCGAATAGTGATCCGGATCGAAGCTGCCGGTTCCGGTGTTGTCGCTCAAAAGCGATTCGTTGAGACGGCGCACGCGGCGGGCTCCCGGAGTCCAGGTCCAGGAATCGTCGCCCTGCTCCGGATTGGCATAGCGATACCGAATCAGGCCGGTGCCGCGAGCCGCGGCCGGCGCCAGCACGGGATACAACGCGAACATCCACAGGCGGCCCGTGGTCTTGAAATCCGGATCGGTCGGAATCGGCTCGACCTCGGTGCGGCCCACCAGGCTGTAGCCGGCATAGTGGCCCACCCAGGTGTCATCGATAACTTTCTGAGCGCCGCCGAGGGTCGGATACTCGCTCTGGCAGTCGAAGAACCGCAGATCGTAGTCATCGCTCTGAATCGGCCGGAACACGTTGTTCCACATGGCCTTGGTCGCGATGTCCGGATCATTCGGATCGAGCAGCGGAAACGGCTGCCCGGCCACGTACCCGATCATCGTGCGATGGTCCTTGCTGAGCTCGACCTGCGACGCATACTTCTCGGTTGCGTCTTTGTACGGCGGCGGCCAGTCGACGCGCTGGGTTGGAACGATGTCCATCCGCATGCCCTTCTGGACGCGCACGTAAACGCCGGGCGAAACCAGGTTGCGCACCGTCGTCGCATTTGCCGAGGTGATCACATCACCCGGTTTGACCTGAGCTGCCACCGGTGTGGCCACCAGGGCAGCCAACATCAATGACGCCGCGGCGCTCAGGATTCGTCTGCCCCACACATAAGTCCCCAGACCCATAAATACCTCCGTTCCCTATTCAGAGAACTTGTTCAATTGGCATTTTCCGCCCGCGACTGCAGATTAGCCCTTACCCGGAAGGTGTCCCGGGCTGACGATGTAGTATAAGTACTGCAAGCGAATTGTGTCAAAAGAATTCACAGCGCGCTTTGTGAACGCCTGCTATTGATTTCCCCGTAAATGCACGTTCTCGCCACCGCGAGCCGCAGGCGGTCCTATTGCTGCTCTTCAATTAGACGAGGCTGTCGAAGAGGCCGCAGACCAGCAGTCCTCCGTTGCTGGCGCCGACCAGTGGATTCGCGCCGCTGCTGAGAGTGGCGTGAGATGATTTCAGCGGGCGTCCGCGATTGCCCGCATCTGGAGGTTTGGAAAGCCGCCGACCGTGCGCCAGGCGAGGCGGCGGCCCAAGCGCGAGAGCAGCTTGCGCGGACGAAACTCCACGATCCAATCCCAAGCGTAGCTGGCTTCGCTGTCCGCGCTCAGATGGTTAATGACGTTCTGGCCGCAGGCGCGGCACAGCAGGATCGGCAGATGGTGGCTGCCGATGCGGAAGCCCACCGACGCGACCATCACCCTGGCGCCGATGTAGGTGATCGAGCGATCGAGCAATGGCGCGAGCGGCGCCGCCGCGCGGGCGATCAGCACCTTCGTGCCGACGAACATCCGCCTCGAGGGCGCGGCCGCCGGGCCAAAGCTCGACTCGAAGACCTGGAGCGCGACCCGAAAGCGCTCGCCTGTCGTCCGCGGCGGTTCAAACGCGATTCCACACGCCGCGCAGCGCGGTTTGGCGAGCGCCAAGCCGCGTTCGAGCAGGTAGTAAGGATAGTCGCCGCGCCGGGAAACCCGTGCGATAGCGCCCGCCATCGGAGCAATCGCGAGCCATCCCCTTATCGAGTCCATCGCGGCGGCGCGGACTTGCGCGCTCAGGCGGTATGAATCGCGGGACGTCCGTTTCGAAGCGGTACCGCCCAATCCCAGACGTAATGCTTGCGCACCTCGTCGGAGGCGATTCGCCCCATGATATTGTCGCCGCATCCGCCGCAGAAGATGAAGCTTTTGCCGCCCTCGCCGACCGTCACGACAAGCGCCTTGTCGCCTGCCGGGCTTTGACTGAAACCGCCGCCGCACGCGCTGCATCCGCATTCACTCAACAACTGGACGCGGTTGATAATCAAATAGTCATGCACCTGAGAATTGCCCTGATCCATCGTAGTCTCCATTGCAAACTTCCAAAACATTACGAATCGCAGTCAACGGTCCGCGCTCTTGGCGTCGGACCGAGAGTCGCCAATTAAACTAAACTGGACGCAACATAGCAAACGCCCGCTTCATATGACAGTGCAAAACGAGCCACAAGCTAGCTGATCCGCACGCATTCTTCTACCACACCGAGCCTGCGGACATCCACGCGGGCCGATGGTTTCAGCGTGGTCAAGCCTCGGCTGCCGACCCGTGAATCGGGGCCCGCGCCGCGAATCCGCGCGGCGCAGTCGCGATTCGAGCGGCCGCCGGCGGCGGGATTCGGGTCGGGTTTGGGACAGCTGCTGACGCGCCGGCAGAGGCATCGCCGGCGGTCTCGCCACCTAACGTCGCAGAATTGCTACAGAAAGGTGAAAAAATTGTCTCAGAGGAGTCCTCAAAATGACACAAGTTGTAGGTAAAAGATGAATTCAATCCGGCACGAAACTCGCTCTGTCATGGATAGCGCAGCATTATTGCTACTTTTTGTAGCGAGACGGCCGCGCGAGCCAAGGACACCGAAAAGGGGCCGCGCAAGCGGGAGAGATGCCTTCTCAGGCCAGCCGAAGTTTTCTTGCAGTTATCGTCGCAATTCTCGCGACCCTGGCGGCCCTCAGCGCAGTCACCACCTCGTATGCGGGACAGAACACGGCCGGGAACCGGTCCTCAATCGCGGCAGACCTCCCGGATTCGGGCATCGAGCCGATCATGCTCGACGTTACGCCGCGCGAAGTCCGTTCCCCGACCGAAGTTGTGAAGCTCGGAACGATCGTCGAGCGCAAGTCGGGCAACGTGACTCTGCGCAACCGGAAAAACCGCCGGCAGAATCAACCGATCACGATTTCCGCTCTTACATCTTCAAATGAAGAATTTGTTCCGTCGACCTCGTGCGTAGGACAGTTAGCGCCGGGCGAGCGATGCGCTGTCAGCGTAACCTTCACGGCCAGTCCGAACGGAACGCATCAGGGCACCCTGACGATTACCAGCGACGCGAGCAATCCTTTCGTAACGGTGCAGTTGTTCGGCAGAATTAGAAACGAGGATCCAAGGGATCCTTTCTCGCCGACTCCCAGGCAGACTCCCACACCGATCGCTACTCCGATTCCGACCACCACCCCTACTGTGGCGCCGACGCCGCTTCCTACCCAAACGGCAACGGCTACATCTAACCCGACCGCCACGCCGACCGTGACCCCGACTCAGACCGCCACAGCGACCACAACGCCAACCGTTACCGCAACGCCGACCACGACTGCGACTACCACCTCGACGCCGACGCTCACGGCTACTCCAACTCAAACCGCGACCGCCACCGCCACGCCGACGGTGACGCCAACCACGACTGCGACCGCCACCGCGACGGCTACCTCTACTCCGACCAGGACGGCGACACCGACTATGACGGCAACACCGACCGTCACGGCTACTCCAACTCAAACCGCGACCGCCACCGCCACGCCAACGGTGACGCCGACCAGGACCGCGACTCCAACTGCGAGTGCGACGGGGACGCCAACTCCCACCCCGACCGCGACTTCCTCGATCGCGTGCACGCTCTACGTGTCGCCTTCCGGAAGCAATTCGGGGCCTGGCACCTCGTCGAAGCCTTACCAGACCTTGCAGGAAGGTGTTGACGCGGCGCAGCCGGGCGACACGGTGTGCGCGACCGGCACGTTCACGACGGGCGT
>JBAPSR010000111.1:0-4260 GCA_049281755.1 Binataceae bacterium (SeqCode) | reverse complement strand
TGCTCGATATCCTCGGGCGTCCCGTCACCCATATTCCCGAAGGACAGGGCGGCGCGATCCTCGACCAAATTCGCATCGCACCCGCTGGTTCCGCGGCCGGCACCGCCGTCGGACTCGCGAAGCTCGGCCTTGGCGTCGCATCGGTCGGCGCGGTTGGCGACGACACTCTCGGCGAGGTGCTGGTTCGCGCGCTGGAGACCTTTGGAATCGACACGAGTCACATCGTCCGCAAGTCCGGAGTTCAGACCTCTGCGAGTATCCTGCCGATTCGTCCAAACGGCGACCGCCCCGCCCTGCACGCGATCGGCGCGAATCCTCATTTCACGATCGACGATGTTCCGTGGCAACTTATCGAGAGCGCCGCGCACATTCACATGGGCGGCACCGACGTGATGCGTGGGCTCGGCCGCGGTGGCGCTGTCGAGATCCTTCGCCGCGCGAAAACTGCTGGCGCATCGACGAGCATGGACATCCTGAGCGAGGGCGCGCCCCGGACGCTCGAAATCCTCGCGCCCTGCCTGCCTCTGGTCGACTGGTTCATGCCCAACGCCGACCAGGCTTGCGGTCTAACCGGCGCGCGCACTCCCGACGAAGCCGCGCGCATCCTGCTCGCACGCGGCGCCCCCGGCGTAGTCCTGACGATGGGCGGCGACGGCAGCCTGATGATGACCGCGCGGGAAACCGTGCATCTGCCCGCGTACGAGATCGCCGTGGTCGACACTTCCGGATGCGGCGACGCCTACTGCGCCGGATTCATCCGCGCGATGCTGCTCAACTGGACCCCGCGCGAGTGCATGCGCCTGGCCAACGCGGCAGCCGCGCTAGTCGCGCAAGGCCTGGGCTCCGACGCGGGGATAGTTGATCTGGATCACACGATCCATTTCATGAACGAGACTGCGTTGCGGCCGGAAGCCCCTGAAGGACGAAGCTCGTAATCGCGGACCAGATCTCCGGCGGCATCTCTTTGTAGATCGCGTTATGGCCGAAGCCGTTCAGAATAACGGCTTTCTTGGGACCGATCTTCGCATCGTAAACCTTGCGTCCCTGAGCAATCGGAATCGTCGTGTCGGCGTTGCTCTGTATCCAAAGCATCGCAGAGCGCAGATGGCCGGCCATTTCAACGTTGTCCCATTTGTCCGGCATGATGAAGCTCAACCATCGGGGCAATCCACCCAAGACCGCCATCGCACGAAGCGACGCGAAAGGGCTAGCGATTACGACACAGTCGGGCGCGAGGCCAGGACGGGTCGCGGCATACAGCATCGGTCCCCCGCCCATCGAGTGGCTCAGCAGACATCGTCGTTCGTTCGGAGGAAAAGCTTTCAGGAAGAATTGATCAGCCGCGACCGCGTCGGCATTCAGGTTGTCGATCGTACCCGGAGGCGTGCTGCGGCCGTGTCCCGAATAATCGAAAACCAACGATGAGATACAGCTATCGTGCAGACGCTGCTGCACCTTGATCCAGTCGGCAATAGTCTCCCCACGTCCGTGAAAAATAAGCACCGCTGCCGTCTCGGGGCACGATGCCTCTGCACGCACGAGAAATCCGTCCAGCACGCGCGGGCCGCTGGGGATTGCGACGCGTTCGAACTTGAGACCGAGATCGGCAGGCGTAGCTGCCGAGCGGAATCCGGGATTCAGCGTCCTCTTCTCGAAGGAACTCCAGGGATTGTAGCTCCCTGCGAGCGTCACACCGATGACCACACCCGCTAAACCGAGAACTGCCAACGTCACGGCCTTCAGCAATCGGCGCGATGCATGGCCGACGCCAGGACGATCCGATTTTGGCTCTATCATGGTTCTTCTGGGTCGGAGGCAGGCCTGCAGTTATCCACGGAAAAATACCGCCAATACTGAGGATAGCGCGCGCGCGTGCGCGATCGCTCTTTCCCTGTCAGTGGTCGGCCAACGGCTCGTCGGCCCGACGCGAAGCGTCATCGCTTTTGCGCGGACGACTCGCGTCACAGCGACGGATGCTTCCCCTTCCAGGGGCGCGCTTCCTCGAACGCCGCGCCCAGTGCGATCACTGCCGCTTCATCGTACGGACGCCCCACGATCTGCACCCCGATCGGCAGTCCGTCTTTGGTGAAACCGTTCGGCAGCGTGATCGCGGGTTGTCCGGTCGAGTTGAACGGAAATACGAACGCGGTCCATCCGTAGATTTCCTCCCCCGCCGTTTCAACTCGCGTCGCCATCGTGCCGAGCTTGACCGCCGGGCGCGTAATCGTCGGCGTCAGCAGCGCGTCGTACGGCATCAGGCGCTGGACGATCTCGCGCGCGATATTATGCACTTGCGCGAGCGAGCGGATGTAGTCGGCGGCGAGAATTTTCCCGCCATACTCCCAGGTGCTGCGCACCAGCGGGTCCATCAAATCGGGATTCTCGATCCGGTTCGCGCCGACGCCCGCCATCACGACAATTCGCACGTGCTCGATGAGCAGCTTGGCCGGGTCGAGCTTGATCACCTCGACCCGATGCCCCATCTCGGCGAACGCATCGCACGCTTTCTCGAACGCCGCGCGGGTTTCGGGATCGACCGGACCAAGCGCGGTTTCGCTGATCGCCGCTAGCTTCAAGTCCTTGGGCCGCGTCGCGATCGAATCGAGGAACGGACGCGAATTCGGAAACGCGGCGTACGGATCGCCGTGCGAATGCCCCGCCATTACGTCCAGCATCATCGCGGCGTCGCGCACCGTGCGCGCCATCGGACCGGTGGTCGAGAATCCGCCCCACCCTTCGCCCGCGGCGGGAGCCGAGGTGATCCGTCCGCGCGACGGCTTGATCCCGACGATTCCGCAACACGCCGACGGAATGCGAATCGATCCGCCGCCGTCGCTGCCCTGCGCAATCGGATTCATCCCGGACGCAACCGCCGCGCCCGCGCCGCCGCTCGAGCCGCCTGCAGTGTGCGCGAGGTTCCACGGATTGCGCGCGGGCGGGCATAGCCCGCCTTCAGTGGTCGGGCGCGAACCAAATTCCGGCGTCGAGGTTTTGCCCAGCAGAATTCCGCCGGAGTTTTTCAGCCGCGTCGCGAGCTCGGCGTCGGCCGGCGCGCGCCAGTTCTCGTAGTTCTTCGATCCGAACGTGGTGCGGATATCTTTGGTCCAGGTGAGGTCCTTCAGCGAGTAGGGTACCCCAAACAACGGCAGCGCCGCGGCTTCCGCGCTGCCGGTCTTCTCGAGCTTCGCCGCGTCGGCGAGCGCCTGCTCGGGCGTGACCGTGATGAACGCGCCGAGTTTCGAATTGAGCTGCTCGATTCGGGCAAGAAAAAAATCGGCGACCTCGCGCGGGCGAAGTTCCTTCTTACGCACCAACTCGCGCAACTCCCAGGCCTCGATATACGGATTGATCATAAATTTATTTCCCTCGGTTTCGCGCACGCGCGCAATAGTTTCAATCGAGCGCGGGATGCTTGTCCTTCCACGGGCGCGCCAGCTCGAATTGGCGCGCGAGCCCGATAATCGTAACTTCGTCAGCAGGACGCCCGATGATCTGCAGCCCGATCGGCAGCCCGGCCTTGTTGAATCCGTTGGGCACCGAGAAGCCCGGCTGCCCAGTCGCGTTGAATGCGAAGGTATACGGAATCCATTCCGGCAGCTCTTCGAGATACCTGTCCGGTCGCGAAGGCAGCGTGCCCAGCTTCACCGCCGGACGCGCAAGCGTGGGCGAGATGATCACGTCGTAGGCGCCAAGCGCCTGCACGATCTCGCGCGAGATATTGTGCATCTGCGCGACCGTCGCGATGTACTCGGCGGCGCTGATCTTCCGTCCGGTCTCCCACAATTCGCGCACCACCGGATCCATCAGCTCCGGCTTTGGGCATGCCACCGAGCCCACGCCGGCGGCGATCAGCCTCATGCATACGTCGCGCAGCTTCGCGCCGGGATCGACTTTCGTCTGCTCGACGTGATGACCCATCTCCTCGAAGACTTTGCCTGCGGCCTCGGTGGCGGCTTCGGACTCCGGATCGCCGCGCGTGATCGCGCTGCGCGGCAGGATCGCGATCTTCAGATTGCGCGGCGCGATATCTACCGCCGATCGAAACGAGGTGACCGGATCGGGCGCCCAGTACGGATCGCCCTCGACGTGCCCTGACATCACGTCCATGAACATCGCAACGTCGCCGACCGTGCGCGCCATCGGACCAAAAGTCGCAAAGCCTGCCCACGCCTCTCCGGCCTGCGGCGACAGCGTGACGCGTCCGCGCGCGGGTTTGAGTCCCACCACCCCGCAGCATGCCGACGGGATGCGGATCGAGCC
>JBAPSR010000110.1:0-5594 GCA_049281755.1 Binataceae bacterium (SeqCode) | reverse complement strand
CACTTCGGGCATCGATTGCCGAGCGGCGTGGCGCAATTGCCGCAAAATCTCATACCTTGCGGATTTTCAGTTCCGCAGCTTGAACATTTTGGCACGCGATAAATCTAGCTCGATCGGCCGTCGCGACCAATGGCCCCTCAACTTCTTTATTGGTTTTCACTTTCCCGATCAGCGGACGCAATCGATCGAAAACAACCGGTGCGACTTTCACTTACGTCGAAAATGTGTAGATGTGACTAGTCGAACGAAGTGAAGGAGATATACGAGAAGACCGGTCGTACCGGCGCGATGATATTTATCGCGATCCGCTCCACGCTGATCAATCAGAGAGGCGAAGTAGTCGCGCGCGTTGACCACCGGATGATGAACCGCCGGCCGTAGGCAGGCGCTGTTGCGTTGGCGTTGATTCTCAAAACCCTAGGAGTTTTCGGCACGCTTGCACAGTTTTTAGTAGTCACACGACACGATAATTAAAGTTCAACTGAAGTTTTCGACTCATTTCAGATTCGATTTCGCGCCCGTCCGCCAGTTACGTCAGATCCATACGACAGAGCGGAGCTTCTGACGGCAATCTTGCGAGTCTTTCGCCGGCGACTCCATTTGGAGAAGGCGTGCTTGACATAAGATTGACTCGAAGCGATAGTCGGGTCCTCCGGAAATTCCAGGTGTCATTCGCGACCGGCATACTCGTGCCAGCCGAGACCGTATACGGAGGACTGAGATGCGTATGCGCGATGCATACGAGGCCATCGTAATTGGGTCCGGTTTCGGAGGATCTGTCGCAGCCTGCCGGATGGCTCAGGCAGGGTTTTCTGTCGGCGTGTTCGAGCGCGGGCGCAGCTACGAAGCCAATCCATTTCCACGCGATTGGAATAACCTATCCAATGGCTGGTTATGGTCGGAAGGGCAGGGGCTGTTCGACATCAGGCCTTTTCAGGAGATGACGGTTGTTCAATCCGCCGGGCTCGGTGGTGGATCGCTCATCTACGCTAATGTCCACCTGAGGCTGCCGGACGAAGTCTTTGCCAATGGCTGGCCTCGCGGGTACCGGCGCGCAGTGCTCGATCCGTACTACGACCTCGTCGCCTACATGCTCGACATCAATCCAATCACGAAGTCGAGCCATCTCGGCATGCCGGCCAAAACCAAGCTGATGAGAGACGTGGCGCGCGACCTCAAGCGAGATCAGCAATTTTGCTATCCGAACATCGCTGTGGATTTCGGACCGCCAGAGGTCGAACATCGCAACAAATTCGGCGCCCTGCAGAAGGGCTGTAATTATTGCGGTGAGTGCGATATCGGGTGCAATTTTCACGCGAAGAACACGCTCGACTTCAACTATTTGACGGTTGCACGAAGCAGCGGCGCCGAGGTTGGAACACAATTGGAGGTTCTTCGGATCGAGCCCATCGCCGATGGCATCTATAACTACAACGTCCACTTCAGAGACCACGGGAACGCCGCACAGCCTGGCGAGTGCAAAGCCAAGCATGTTTTTGTATGCGCTGGCGCAGTGAACTCAACTGAATTGTTGCTCCGATGCCGCGACGTTTATCGAACACTTCCGAACCTAAGTGATCGTGTCGGGTACGGATACTCGGGCAACGGTGACTTTCTTGCCTTTGCCTTCGATACAAAACAGCAATTCAAGCCCTCCGAGGGCCCGACGATCACGACCGGGATCGTTTACAGTCGAGCCGACGGCGGCTTCGACAATTGGTTCATCTTCCAGGAGGGCGGCTATCCGAAGGAGATCGGCGGCCTCCTGCAGCTACTGAATCCCAAGCGCGGCTTGTTTCGCGAGGCTGACGTCCTAACCAGCGAGGCGTTTCGTGAGGCCTTCCATTCCGCATCAGTAGGCAAGGCCGGGGTTCCTGATCCTCAGTCGGACAATACTGCTATTTTTCTGGCGATGGGCCGCGATCTCGCCAATGGCGTAATTCAGCTACATTCGGTTTCCAACGACTTGAAGATAACCTGGGATACTGCGTCGAACCTGCCGCTCTACGGCGCCGAGGGCCGATTTTCGACCGATGTCGCCGAAGCGATGGGTGGGAACGTTGCGGTCCAACCGCTCTGGCGCCTGTTTCATCTACCCGTGTCGGTGCACAATCTCGGCGGATGCCCCATGGCTGAGTCATCCGGCTCGGGAGTAGTCGATCCGAACGGCGAAGTTTTCGGTTATCCAAACCTGTTCGTACTTGACGGATCGATTCTTCCCAAGGCCACCGGCGTGAACCCATCGCACACCATCGCCGCTGTCGCAGAGCGTAATATCGAAACCGCGATCCGGCGGTTGAAGGATGACGATAGGTGGCGTGCTCCCGATATGGACCATGCTGTTCCTGTCATCGATCCGTTGACATCGATAGTCATTCCGCCTGGAGGAACTTTGCCTACTAACACTCCCGCCATCGGTATAGCTTTTACGGAAACCATGAAGGGACATGTCTCAAAAGGGTGGGCTCCGTCCGATGACTATGTTGGGGCGGAGAACGCCGGCCAGACTTCCAATTCGCTCATGGAGTTTACTCTCACTATTACGATGCCGGATCTCGACGCGTTCCTCGTTAATCCACAGCATACTGGGAAAGCCGTTGGTACGGTCAGGGTGGATGGATTTACTCCGCCGACGAGCGTGCCTGTGTCTGATGGCGTGTTCAACTTGTTCGTTAACGGCGACGAGTTCTATCAACGTAGGATGCTTTATGCTCTTCCGTTCACCGGAAGTGACGGCAAACCCTACCTCCTCGACGGTTTCAAAGACGTCAGGGACGACGGACACTTCGACGTATGGGGCGCGACCAGTACCCTCTACACTGTCATTCGCGAGGGCCATTCGCGTGAGGGTTCTGTCCTGGCAACTGGCATCATGAAAATTCACATTCCCGATTTTCTCCACCAATTGACGACCTTCACCGCCGTCGGTGCGAGAACTCCTATTCAAAAGACAAAAGCGTTGGCGCGGTTTGGAGAAAGTTTTTTTGGGAGTCTGTGGGACGTCTTCGTTCGTCCGCACTTCGAATAGCAGAGTTCCTTCGATAGTCAGTTAGCGGGCCGCGGGCTCGCGGGGGATTTTCAATGAGTTTTCCAGCCGCTGAGACCTACAAGTTCAACGCTCCCGACGGCGTCGAGAATCGGTTAACTCGCTTTCGTGGAGGTCCCAAAGGCCCTGTGATGGTTGCGCATGGCGCCGCCGTATGGAGCGGGATGTTCCTCATCCCCACAATCGAGGAGCACTTCACCTCCTTCCTTGCCAAGAACGGTTACGACGTATGGCTGCTCGACTGGCGCGCGAGCATCAAGCTTCCACTTCGGCAATTCACGCTGGATGAAGCCGCCGAGAACGACTTTCCGGCGGCGATCCGCCTCATCAAGGAGCAGACCCGAGCCGATTCCATACAGGCCGTCGTGCATTGTGCGGGGGCGAGTGCTTTCTTCATGACCCTCGCGGCCGGGCTGGCCCGTGACGTGCGATGCGTTTCTTGCTCGCAAATCGCATTGCACTACAAAGTGCCGCTTGCGACGGAGACCAAGTGCCTGCTTCATCTGGACGCAGTCCTCAAGTCAGCGGGCCTCGACCATCTATCATCTACTGATGATCCCGAGCATCCGCTTTTTCAAAAGCTGTTTACGGATTTTGTTAATCTTGTTCATCACGAGTGCACAAATTCCGTCTGCCATCGGATAACATTTCTGTTCGGGCATCTCTATCGACACGAAAAACTCAACGCCGCAACTCATGATCGGTTGAGCGAACAGTTCGGTAAATGCAACATAACTGCGTTCCGGCATCTCGCACAGATTATTCGCCATGGATCAGCGCTCAAGTACGATTACGGACGCGACAAAAATCTTGAGTTGTACCGCTCCGAGAATCCTCCCAGCTATCTGAATCCGGAGTATCTCCGCATCCCGATAACCTTCGTGTCGGGCGAATTGAATCGCACCTACTTGCCGGCCTCGACCGAGGAGACTTTCAACTGGCTAAGCGGCGCGAACGATCCGGCGCTTTATAAGCGTCATGTCGTTCCAGGATATGGCCACATCGACAATTTTATGGGTTACCGCGCAAACGCCGATAGCTACCCTCTATTCCTTGAACAGTTGGAGTCTTGTCCGGGCTGAAGCTTCCGAGCCAAACACATGGTTGCAAGTCATTACGCTACCATGCGGTGTCACGAGTTCAGGCCAGGGAGTCCGCAGAGATCGGTCCGGTTCTCGACGACCGAATGAAAGAGGAGGGACTTCGATTGATAACCGTAGCTGTACTCTTGGAGACGACAATAACCGACGAAAGTAAATTGGCGCCGGTAATTTCCGCGCTTCAAACCCAGGTGCATGAGCATTTCGCGCCGATCTGGGGAGTTGACGTGCAAGTTCAATTTATACCCAACGCACCGCCGCCGGGCTCCTGGTGGCTGGTCCTGCTCGATACCTCAGATCAGGCGGAGGCCTTGGGCTATCACGATACTACCGACGAAGATCTCCCGCTCGGCAAGGTGTTCCTCAAGTCCTGCGAAGAAGCGAAGGTCAGTTGGACCGTCACCGCGAGCCACGAGCTTCTCGAAATGCTCGCCGATCCAGATATCAACCTCACGGTGTTGAACCAGTCTCAGAACCAGGCTGCGGCGAAACTGTATTCGTACGAGATATGCGATCCGTGCGAGGCTGACGAGTTCGGCTACAAGGTCGGCGACATTCTGGTTTCGGATTTCGTATGTCCCGCATGGTTCGAGTCGTTCCATCAACCCAAGAGTGCGCGGTTTGACTATTGCGGACGAATCACCGAACCTTTTCAGCTTTTGACGGGAGGATATGCAAGTATCCTCGAGATCACCGCCAATGGGACTTGGACCCAAGTACAGCCGAGTGCTCCGCCGAACCCTGGCGCCAGTGCGCTAGCCCTGCGCTCTCGCATCGGGTTCTCCGCCTATACTGGGAGCCGGCGGGAACGACGGCGGCGCGGCCGTTCGAAGTGGTGTAAGAGCATTCTCAGCAAAATGCCGGCGAAGCGTCGTGCGCGATCGTTACTGGCTCTTCCTTCGCAGCGGCGGATTCATGCAGCCGCACTGTTTCCAGGTCGTCCGTCCACGTCTCCCACCGCGGCTGCGCCGGGCCATTCACCGCCGACATCACTGGCCATTCTGACGAGCACGATGGAAGTGAAGCAGGTAACTCCCGAAATTGAACAGAGGTTGGACCTTATAGGTGCGCATGCACAGACGCTCCCTGATTCCGCTGCGATGCTCCGCACATTACAGGCTGCGAAGACGCAAAGCTTGCCGAAGCCGAACGACTTGACCGGAGCGGTACCGGACGATCTCGAGATTTCGCTCGTGCTGAGCGCTATCAACGGTTCTGCGGGATCCGCGCGGCAGATTAGACCAATGGATCTCGTGGGCACGCAGCCGTATGAGGAGCTCGACCCGGGCTGGGCTCAGAGTCTGTACAACCGTCTCATATCTCAGCGTGTCCCATTTCCCAGTCATCTCCAGCGCAACCTTAATCCATGCCTCCAAATCTCGGACAACGTAAAGATCGCGATCGCGGGCGATTGGGGCACCGGCAACGCATCGTCACTAAATATAGGC
>JBAPSR010000109.1:0-15356 GCA_049281755.1 Binataceae bacterium (SeqCode) | reverse complement strand
GGTCCGCACCGCGCTGCGCGCCTGAAGACCTGGCGCGCGTTTTTCCGAATGCGCTGAATAGCTCCCGCGATCGCGAGAGGAATCGGCGTCACCTGATGCGATGCTTATTCAGCAGGCGATGGAAGGTGGTGCGGTCCATCTGCGCGGCGCGCGCAGCCTGCGAAACGTTGCCACGAAAGCGGCTCAGGATGTCTCGAAGATACTTGTCCTCGAGTTCCTCGATCCATTTTGCTTTTGCTTGCCTGAAGCTGAGCTCCGCGCCATTTACGGCGGCGGCCTCGGCCCGGTCCGGCTGCGTTAGCGATTGAGGAGAGCGGATCTTCTCCGGAAAATCGCGAATCGAGAGCGACGGGCCCTCAGTCAGCGCGCAGGCGCGTTCGATGACGTTTTGCAGCTCGCGGACGTTGCCGGGCCATTGGTAGGCCTCGAGCGCGGCGACCGCGTCGGGCTCGAAACCGCGCGGCGCGGCTTCGCCGACGCCGCGAAATCTTTCGAGGAAGCGCTGAGCGAGCAGAGCGATATCGGATCTACGCTCGCGCAGCGGCGGCAGCATGATATCGATCACGTCGATTCGGTAGAACAGATCGTCGCGAAATTGTCCCGCCGCGACCAGCGCGCGCAGGTCGCGATTGGTCGCCGACAGAATCCGCACGTCGATTCGCACCTGCTGAGTGCCGCCGACGCGGCGAATCTCGCGCTCCTGGATCGCCCGCAAAAGCTTGGCCTGCAATCCGATCGGCAGTTCGCCAATCTCGTCCAGAAAGACCGTTCCTCCGCCGGCGGTTTCGAGCAGACCCGGCTTGGAGGCGACCGCGCCGGTAAACGCGCCGCGTTCGTGACCGAACAGCTCGGATTCGAGCAGATTTTCGGGCAGCGCCGCGCAATCGACCGGCACGAACGCGCCTGCGGCACGCGGACTGTTGGCGTGTATCGCGCGCGCGACCAGCTCCTTGCCAGTGCCCGATTCGCCGAGCACGAGGATATTGGCCTCGCTGCGCGCGGCCTTGCGCACAAAATCGATCACGCGCTGGATTGCGAGGCTCGAGCCGATGATATTTTCGAAGCCGAAGACGCCGCTTAGCTGTGCGCGCAGATTGCGGTTCTCGATCATCAGGCTGCGCTGCGCCAGTGCGCGCTCGGCGGCCAGCCGCAGCTGATCCATCGTGAACGGCTTGGCCAGGTAGTCGAACGCACCGGCTTTGACCGCGGCGACGGCCGATTCGATAGTCGCAAACGCCGTGAGCATGATGACCGGGCGCGCGGGATCGAGCGCCTGCGCCCGGCGCATGATCTCGAGCCCATCGATCGAGGGCATCCGCAGGTCGGTGATTACGAGGTCGGGCAGCGCGCTTTCCAGAAGCGCGATCGCTTCGGCCGGATCGCCCGAGACAAAACATTCGTGGCCGGCGCGGGCGAGAATCCGCCGGCAATTTTCGAGCATGTCAGGCTCGTCGTCGAGAAGAAGAATACGGCCCATGAATTGCGCCGCGCGCGTCAGTAAACAATCAGGAAGCCATCGCCTCGCGCAAGTGCGGTCCGGCCTCCCCCGAGTTAAGGTTTAGCTTCAGCCGGTAGCAGCGCAATGATCGCGCTGTAAACCTCACGCGCTAGGCCAGGGCGTCCTGTGCCTCTTCGCGGGTAGGCTCCGTCGGTTGGGCCAGGGTAGCGGAACTTCCAGGCATATTCAGTTAGAGGGACTGCTCGATCGACGGCCGCTCGCAGATTCGCATCGATCGCAATACACGCTTCACCGATCTCTTCGAGATTATGGGTCTTGCGAAAAGGGATATCGTGCCACGCGAGGAATCCCTTGAGCGCTTTTTCCGCGGCCTGCTGGCAGTGAAAAACGGCCGTACTGACTAGAGCGGGCGGTTTGAGAAGCCTCTCGGCAGCCGCAATGTCGCCGACTGCCCTCACAAGCCAGTCCTTCGTGTCTGCGGTCCGGGCGGGATCATGCGGCATGGAGGAGTTTTCCTTCACGCAAAACTATTCCAGGCAGCGAGGCGCGAAGATGCCTGCGCGCCTCGAACTGAGATTCGGTACATACCACCACGTCTGCCGCGGTCGCTGTGCCTCTGAGCGCTTCGTACGCGAGCCGGCTTCGGAGCAATTTCGGAGGGGCGTTGTCGGGTACGACTACCAGCAAGTCATAGTCGCTGTCCGGTCCGCCGTCGCCGCGCGCTTTTGAGCCGAACAGGTAGATCGATCGCGGATGGTAGGCATCGGCAAGCCGGCGCACAATTTCCGCCAGAGTCGAGTCTCGATCCAACAATTCCGATTCGACGTGATCCTGCATATGCGGTCCCTTATTCTCGCCGATCATTATATCAGCGCTCGCAGGATGTCGTCTGCCTCTCCTTTTACTCCGGCAACCTGCGTTCAGCCGTCCCCCCGTGTCAAACATCGAGAGAGGAATCAGGCGTCAGGCTAGACCTTCGCGCAGCGCGCGAGCGGCGCCCGAGTAGAAGTTGCGGGCTATGAAGGAGCGCTCGGCGACGGCCAGGGCTTCCAGAATTTCTGCATTTAGTGCGATCGCCTCCTTGTCATCGGATTTTGCGTTGACGACTTGCTCGGCCAGTGCGAGGGCGCGCTGGAGGTGGCCTTCGGTGCGAAGCGCGCGTGCTCGATCGAGCATTGCGTCGCGGCCGCACAGTGCAAGGATGTCTCCCGCGCGGTCTTTGCGCGTGGCGGGGAACATCTGCGAGGGCTCGCCCGACCACCATCCTGCGTAACGGCGAATCACGTCGCGCACGACGAAGGCGGTGCATCCATAGACGGGCGCCAGGAAGCGCTTGCCGGCGAGATCGCGCGGGAGCTCGATTCCGGCTTCGATTATGTCTATCGGCCACTGTCCGGCGTTCAGCCGGGCGACCACGCCGTCGTGGATGAAGCGCAGAGCGCGTGCGGTTTCGAGCAGGAGCTCCTCGCACACCGCTTCACCGCTATACGCTGGGCCATGGCCGGACAGGACGTACTTGGGCTTGCGCGCGGCGATCTTCTCGAGCGCTTCGGCCCATTCGAGCGTGTAGCGCTGCACCTTGTTGGGATTGCCGGTGTTGGGCAGTGACGACACGATCAGGTCGCCCACCAGGGCGGCGCGCCGCAACGGCAGCCAGACCCAGGTTGCGTCGTCGGTCTCGCCGAGCGCGTGATGCAGCTCGACCGCCTCACCCGCGAGCTCGAGCAACTGCATCCCGCGGAACGTCAGGTCCGGGTAGTGATAGGATTTTTCATTGAAGATTCCCGCGACCGCCTGCGAAGTGACCCCGAATTGCAGCCGGTTGATATGCCCCTGCCATCCTGCGGTCCGCGTGTAGCGCTTGAAGCGTCCGCGCAAATCTTCGTGCGCCCAGATTTTCGGCCGCTGATAGCCGCGATTCAGCGCGTCGGTGATGAAGGCCTCGGTGCCGAAGGCGTGGTCGCCGTGGCCGTGCGTATAGACAATCACCGTGATGGGTTCGTCGGTGACTTTGCGGATCGCCTCGATCGCGAGCGCGCCCATCGCGCGCGAGCTGGTGTCGGCCGCGAGCATCTCGCCGCGTCCGTATGCGAAGGCAACGTTGGCGAAGCCGTGGAACATCGCGAGGCCGGGCTCGAGCACCTCGAGCTGGCCCATCAGCGGGTCGAGACGGTTGACGGCTTCGCGGCGCGGCGGTGTGGATTCGGTTGGCAATGACGGCATGGGCGTGATTCTCCCGTTAGTTTCTTCGATCAAAGTAGCTTGCGGCTGCCGAGGGCGGGTAACGGATTCGGTGATCCGGGATAGGAAAAGGGGGAAGCAAAGGCGCGCGGCATCATCTAGAATCTAAGCTGGACTTCGCCAGACATGAGCATCACGAAACTCGAAATCAAACCCGCGGCCGCGCCGCGAACCGACCTGGAGCGGCTGCTCGCGCTCGAGCATCCGGATCCCCATTCGATTCTCGGCGCGCATCCCGCCGCCGACCACGTGATCGTGCGCGCGTTTCGCCCGGGCGCATCGAAGATGTTCCTGCTGATGGACGGCTCGGTGCGCAGCGAGATGATCGAGCGCGAAGGCAGCGGCATGTTCGAGGCGACGGTCAAGGATCGCACCGACGTCTTTCCCTATCGGCTCGAGGTTCATTATCCCGACGGCAGCGTTGTCACCGGACGCGACCCGTACTCGTTCCTGCCGACCCTGGGCGAGCTCGACATGTATTTGTGGGGCGAGCAGAAGCATCATCGCGCGTGGGAGAAGCTGGGCGCGCACGCGATCGAGTGGGGCGGAATCGCGGGAGTGAGCTTCGCGGTATGGGCGCCGACTGCGCGCAGCGTGAGCGTGGTCGGCGGCTTCAACCGCTGGGACGGACGCGTGCATATGATGCGCGTGCTCGGCAGCTCGGGAATCTGGGAGCTGTTCATCCCCGGGCTCGAGCCGGGCGCTATTTATAAGTACGAAATCCGCACCCGCGACGGGTCGCTGCTGCTCAAGAGCGATCCCTACGCGCTGCGGATGGAGTTGCCGCCGGAGACTGCGTCGATCGTCTATCAATCGAACTACAAATTTCGCGACGCGCAATGGCTCGAAGCACGCGCGCGGGGCGAGGCCGGCAAATCTCCCGTGTCGGTTTACGAGGTGCATCTGGGTTCGTGGCGCCGGGTGCCGGAAGAGGGCAATCGATGGCTCAGCTACCGGGAGATGGCGCAGCAGCTCGGAGATTACGTCCAGGAGATGGGCTTCACGCACGTCGAGCTGATGCCGGTGATGGAGCATCCTTTCACTGGATCGTGGGGCTATCAGGTAAGTGGATATTTTGCGCCCACCGCGCGTTTCGGCTCGCCCGACGACCTGCGCTTTCTGATCGATGAGATGCATCGGCGCGGGATCGGCGTGATCCTGGATTGGGTGCCGGCGCATTTCCCCAAAGACGAATTCAGCCTCGGACGCTTCGACGGCACCGCGCTGTATGAGCATCAGGATCCGCGCCTGGGGAATCATCCGGATTGGGGCACATATATTTTCAACTACGGGCGCAACGAGGTGAAGAGCTTCCTGATTTCGAGCGCGCTCTACTGGCTGGGCGAGTTTCACGCCGACGGCTTGCGCGTCGACGCCGTCGCCTCGATGATCTATCTCGATTACGGCCGGCGCGAGGGCGACTGGATTCCGAACGTCCACGGCGGCCGCGAGAACCTGGACGCGATTGCGTTTCTGCGCGCGCTCAATGAACAGACTTACGCGCTCAATCCCGGAATCATGATGATCGCCGAGGAATCGACCGCATGGGGCGGAGTCAGCCGTCCGGTCTTCATGGGCGGACTCGGATTCGGCTTCAAGTGGGACATGGGATGGATGCACGACACGCTGGCGTATTTCTCGCTCGATCCGATCTACCGCAAATGGCACCATCGCAATTTGAGCTTCGGGATGCTCTACGCGTGGAGTGAAAACTTCGTGTTGCCGCTGTCGCACGACGAGGTGGTTCACGGTAAACGCTCGATGCTCGACAAGATGCCGGGCGGCGCGGCCGAGCGCTTTGCGAATTTGCGGGCGTTATATGGCTATATGTGGGCGCGGCCCGGCAAGAAGCATCTGTTCATGGGCAACGAGTTCGGACAGTGGTCCGAATGGGATCACGACTCGAGCCTGGAATGGCATCTGCTCGAGTATCCGCAGCATCGCGGACTCCGTGCGCTGGTGCGCGATCTGAACCGCGTGTATCGCGAATATCCGGCTCTGTGGGAGGCCGATTGCGAGCCGACGGGCTTTCGCTGGATCGACGCCGACAACGCGGCCGACAACGTGATCGCCTTTATTCGGATAGCGCCCAAGTCCGGCGCAAAAGTCGTTTGCGTGTGCAACTTCTCGCCGGTGCATCGCTCGCGCTTTCGCGTGGGCGTGTTGGCGCCAGGGTGGTACCGCGAGATCCTCAACACCGACGCCGCGATCTACGGCGGCGGCAACGCCGGCAACCTCGGCGGAGTCGAAGCGCAGGCGCATCCGTGGCATCAGTTTCCGTTCTCGATCTCGATCGAGTTGCCTCCTCTGTCGGTGCTGTGGTTTGCCGCGCCTTAGGGTAAAACTCTGCGGGAGCAAAGCGGGGCAAGAGCTGGGAGGGAAAGAGCGGGGAGGAAATGATGGGGGAGCACGAGCACGGGAGTGATCCCGGCGCCGAACCGGTCAAGCGCGCCGAGCTCGAGCGCGAACTCGCACGCGAACGCAAACTCGAGCGCAGTGAGCGCTCGCAACTGATCGGCGCCCGACGCGCGATCAGGCTCGCCGATTTCATGGCGATCCTGATGGTGATCGCGACCGGGTTCAGCGCCTATGCGGCGTGGCGCACCGCGCAAGTGACGCGGATGGTGTTCGCAGTGTCGGATCGTCCGTTCATGGGAGTCGAGTCGGTGGCTTTCGAGGAACCGGCGTCTCCGCGGGTCGTGGTCGCGTTCAAAAACTTCGGCAGAATTCCGGCGATCGACGCCTTCGTCAGCGTGCACAGCGTGGTCGATGGCAAATTGGTCAAGAGCACTGGCGACGACATGACCACGATGGACACCGGAGTTCTCTCGCCCGGCGTCGAGCATTACTTCTACAACTATATCTCCGCGGACCTGTACCAGGCGGTGATGTCAGGAAAATCGAAGATGCAGGTGCATGTTCGAATTCTCTACAAAGGACCCGCGCAGGCTGAGGAGTTCTGCTATTTCGGACGGCTATTTTACGATCAGCATAGCGCGACCTTCCGCGCCGGCGGCGGCTCCGATCGCTGCTCCGGCACAGCGGTGTTCTGAGGCGATGAGTCAGATGTTGACCACCTGGAAAACCGCATTGGCGGCGCTCGCGATACTGGCAGTCGCCGGATGCTCCTCGGTCACGCCTTCGAGCGAAACGCCGGCGCAGAAGTACGCCTCGGCGAATTTCGATTTGTCGAAGTGCGAGGTGTTGGAGCCGAGTCTCTACCGATGCCCCGGCATCGACCGGCCGCTATGCGACCCCGACTTCTCGCGCGACGAAGTCGAGTGCGTGAAGATCACCAAGAGCGGAGTGCTGCTCCAGGCTTTTCCCGAAGACGATCCATAAAAACAATTCATAGCGAGCGATACGCGTTCGAGCATGGCGGGCCGCCCGCGATCCGGATTTTCGGCGGTCGGCCAAGCTCCATCACAATCGAGGCAAACGTCATCGCGCGCCCGCGATTGTTCGGATTCTTGCGCACTGAAATCGGATGCGGTCCGCTGCGGTCGGCCAGCGCCGCCTCGACCTCCGCCACTGTCAGAGCCTTGTCGGCGAGCAGATGGCACAGCGTCAGGTAGCGGCCGCGCGAGTTTTCCTCCGCAGGGTATGGCGGGCTGCCGCCGACTAATGGATGATTGGTGTGTACGTAAGCGGATGGCGTGAGCGGCACCGGCGTCACGGAAGTGCCGGACGCTTCGAAGCTCGCGAAGCCTGATGGATCTCCGATGATGTAATGCTGTCCGCTCGCGTGATGTGCGGACTCGATCCATCGCGTTGCATCGCTGAGACTGCGCTTGGCGAGAAGAGCTCGCACCACGCATGCGACCGGGAGCCCGTCCGAGGCGCTCGGCAGTTGCCATAGGGTGTTCACCGCGACGCCGAGCCCCAGAGCGTTTGCGCCGCACAGCGCGATCATCCCGCAGATCGTCAGGATGGTGGCGTCGGGTTCGTCGCCGCCGCTAATCCTGATGACAGCCTGGCCGCCGTCGAGATAGCCATGCAGGTCCATGTTCTGGGCGAGGATTGGCGGCTGTCCATCGCGCCCGGCACTCGCGATAACGCTGCATCCTGTCGTCGCGCCCGCCTTCGGACCGAAGCGCGTCGCGCCGAACCACCATTCCTCATCCATGCATTGGAATGCGATCGTCTCGTTCAGCGGCCGTGCGCTTCCCTCTGCGATTCCTTCGATTTCGTTGATCAGCGCGGGCGTCCATCGCCGCATCGCGTCGATGAACCGCGTCTCGGCGAGAAAGGTCTCGATGAAGGAATCGGGATCGACGCGAAAGCGCGCGACGATACTCTCGCGCCATTGTCCGCGCACCGTCGCGATCTGCGCGCGCAACGCCTCTCCATGCGCGCGCCCGCGATCTTTGGGTGTTCCATAGATATCGACAATCGGAACTGGCGTGGTTGTCATCTCGATTCTCTCAAAATGTTCTGCCTAGCATAGCCACGCGCCGTAGATTGCGCATCCGCGTTCGATCTGGCAATCCTCGAATTGAGCGAGCCTCTCATGCGATGCCCGACTTGCAAAAGACCGGTTGACGCCACGCCGGCCAACGAATTCCGGCCGTTCTGCTCCGAGCGCTGCAGGATGGTCGATCTCGGCACTTGGGCGTCCGAGGAGTATCGCGTCGCCGGCGGCAAGGCCGAGGACGATTCCGAGCATCCTGATGATCGGCTGAAAGATGATCGCGTGAAGGCAAACCTGCTGAAGAAATCCGATCTCAACTGACCCGCGATGCCGCCAAAAAAATCCGCCGCGCCGAAGATTCATCCGTCGGCCGTCGTTGGTCCTGCCGCCGAGCTTGGTCCCGCCGTCGAGGTCGGTCCGTTCTGCATGCTCGAGGGGCGCGTCAAGCTCGGCGCGCGCACGCGGCTAATCAGTCACGTCGCGATTTTCGGCGACACGGAAATGGGCGCCGACAACGTCGTGCATCCCAATGTAGTGATCGGCGACGAGCCGCAGGATCTTTCGTATAGCGGAGCGCCGCGGCAGGTCCGAATCGGCGACCGGAATATTTTCCGCGAGGGCGCGACGGTGCATCGCGGATGCGAAAAAGGCCGCGTCACGACGATCGGCAGCGACAACTTCATGATGCACAATGCGCATATCGGGCACGATTGCGTAGTCGGCGACCATACGATTATCGCGGGCGGTGCGCTGCTGGCCGGATGGGTGCAGGTGGGCGATCGCGCGCTGGTTTCGGGCAACTGCGTGGTGCATCAGTACACCAGGATCGGGCGGCTCGCGCTGACGCGCGGAGGCTCGCGCATGAGCCGCGACATCCCGCCGTTCTGCATCGTGGACGGAGTGCATACGCTGCGCGCGATAAACGTGATCGGGCTGCGCCGCGCCGGTTTCAGCGCCGCCGCGATTTCAGCGCTCCGCCGCGCATTCACGGCGCTGTTCGGCGCGCGCCAGAACCTGTCCCTCGCGATCGCCCGCCTGCTCGCCGCGGGCTCGCCAACGCCCGAAGTAGCCGAGATGATCGATTTCATCCGCCAGAGCACTCGCGGCGTAGCCTTCGGTCCCCGCGCCGCGCACGGCGCATCGTCAGAGGAAGAGTAGGGCGCCCCCGCCGTCTGATTCCGCCCCACTTTGTCTGAGAGGCCGTCGATTTTCTCGCAGATGCTCATTTGGTGTCATCCTGAGCCGCAGGCGAAGGATCTCCGCGAAGCGATTAGTGCAACCAGCGCGGGCTCTTCGCACTAATCGCTTCGCGGAGATCCCTCACTCCGGCAGCCTCCGTTCAGGATGACAGACAAAGACAAGTCGTTTAGCGACAGCCTCGCCTGACATGGGAAGCATTAAGGGAGGGGTCAAATGAGAATGTCCCTGGCAACCAGAGCCCGCTTCAATTGTACAACCAGCAACAACGGAACCAGAAAGATACCGAAGATCGTCAGCTAATCACCATCCAGGCAGGCGTGGGTTGATCGCTCGGTGCTTAGGCGCGGATAATATCGGGCGATGCGTTTTCGGCTGCGATTTGTTATTGGCACGGCGCTGGTCGTGGGCGCGATCGTCTACCTGATCACCACCGCGATTCGAAGCACCTCCGAATATTATTTGACCGTCAATGAAGTCGGCGCGCGGCAGGCCGAGTTGATTGGTCAACCGCTGCGCGTGGCAGGACGCGTCAAGCCGGGCACGATCGCGTGGGATCCGGCGACGCTCACGCTCAAGTTTGGGATTGTCGCGATTCCCGATCCAAACGCCGATCCAGCGGTGAAACCGGTCTCGACCGCGGAGCCCGCTTCCTACGCCGTCACCTGCGCGGGCGAGCCCAAACCCGACATGTTTGCCGACAACCGCGACGTGATCGTCGAGGGCAAGCTTGACGCGGCCGGACATATCACTGCGACGCAAGTTCTCACGAGCTGCCCTTCCAAGTACAAGCCCGCGCAAGCTAAGTAGAGGCAATCCAAGCAGAGGAACAATGCCCGTTTTAGGACGACTTGCGCTCGCGATCGCTCTGGTGCTCGCGCTCTATTCGATTGGCGCGAACATCTATGGCGCCCGCCGCTCGCATCCGGAATTTATCGCGAGCGCCCGCCACGCGCTGTGGGCGATGTGCGCGATGGTCACGATCGCGGTGGTCGCGCTATGGGCCGGGCTGCTGAGTTCCGACTTCTCGCTCGAATACGTGGCCTCGTACTCGAGCACCACGCTGCCGACCGCGTACAAGTTCACCGCGCTGTGGGGCGGGCAGCAGGGCTCGCTGCTCTTCTGGACCTGGCTCTTGTCGATTTTCACCTCCGTCGCCGCGTTCCTGAATCGGCGCCGAAACCCGGAAATCGCGCCGTATGCGATGGCGGTGCTGGCGGGCGTCGCGATCTTTTTTCTTGGGATGCTGAACTTCGTCACCCGTCCGTTCGATCTCATGGCGATCATCCCGGCGCAGGGAACAGATCTTAATCCTTTACTTCAGAATTACTGGATGGCGATACATCCACCGTCGCTCTACACCGGCTACGTCAGCGCGACGGTTCCGTTCGCGTTTGGCGCCGCCGCGCTGATGACCGGCAAGCTCGACGATACCTGGATTCGCACGACCCGGCGCTGGGCGATCTTCTCCTGGTTCTTCCTGACGCTCGGGAATCTGTTCGGCGCGCGGTGGGCCTACGAAGTGCTGGGGTGGGGCGGCTACTGGGCGTGGGATCCGGTCGAGAACGCAGCCTTCATGCCGTGGCTGGTGATGACCGCGTACCTGCATTCGGTGATGATCCAGGAGCGCAAGGACATGCTGAAGGTGTGGAACCTCGCGCTGATCGGGCTTGCGTTCTCGCTCACGATCTTCGGCACGTTCATCACGCGCAGCGGCGTGATCTCGTCGGTCCATTCGTTCACGCAGTCGGGACTCGGCCCGTACTTTCTCGCGTTCCTGATCGTGGTCGCGTCGGGCTACACCGCCCTGCTGATCTTTCGATCCAAAGAACTGCGCAGTCCGGCCGAGTTCGAGTCGTATCTCTCGCGCGAGGCCGCGTTTCTGTTCAACAATCTGATGCTGATCGGAATCGCGTTCGCGGTTTTCTGGGGCACGATCTTTCCAGTGCTGTCCGAAGCCGTGCGCGGAGTGAAGATCACCGTTGGGCCGCCGTTCTTTAATCGCGTCGCAGGACCGCTCGCGCTCGGACTGATTTTCCTGATGGGCGTGGGTCCGCTTATCGCGTGGCGGCGCACCACCGCGAGCAACCTGGTGAAGAGCTTTGCCGCTCCGGCGATCGCGGGCGTCACGACCGGCGTGATCGCGCTCGCCGCCGGACTGCGCACATGGTACGTGCTGACCGCCTTCTCGCTCGCCGCATTCGTGCTCGGCACCATTATCGTCGAGTTCCGCCGCGGCGTCGGCGCGCGGCAGCATATGCTCGCCGAAACCGCTCCGAAGGCGCTGATCAACCTGGTAGCGAAGAACAACCGGCGCTATGGCGGGTACATCATTCATATCGGCGTGATCGTCGCGTTCGTCGGGATCGTCGGGTCGTCATTCTTCAAGACCGAAGTTAAGAAGAGCGTGCACCAGGGCCAGAGTTTTTCGATCGGCGCGTACGATCTGCGCTATCTCGGCCTCTCCGCGTTCGAGAACGCGCACATGGAAACCGCGACCGCGCGGATCGAGGTTTCGCGTAACGGAAGCGTCATCACCGAGATGGAACCCGCGAAACTTTTCTACAAACGCGAGCAGCAGCCCGCGACCAAGGTCGCGATCCACTCGACTCCCTTTGCCGATCTCTACATCGTGCTCGCCGGTCTGGACCAAAACGGCCAGGCCACCTTCGAGGTCTTCCTGACGCCGTTGGTCTTCTGGCTGTGGGCGGGAGGATTGCTGATGGCGATCGGCACGGTGGTTGTGATGTGGCCGAATGTGCGCGAACGCGCCGCGATCGCCGTCGCAGTCAAACGCGCGGCTCCGGTTTCGATCGCGGGTGATCCTGCACCCGGCGGAGAATGAGCGTGCGCGCACGACGTATCCTCGTGCTGGTCGCGGCGATCTTTGCACTCGCGCTCGTACTCGCGGCGATCGGCGCGCGAAGCTTAAGCGCCGCGACTCGCCCGAACGCCGAACAGGTCGCACAGGGCCTTACCTGCCAATGCGGATGCGGCCTGACCGTCGCCAACTGCAACATGCCGACATGCAGCTTCTCGGTTCCGACGCGCACGCAGATCCAGACGATGATCGACCGGGGCAAGTCACAGGTCGAGATAATCGGCTTCTATCGCCATAAGTTTGGCGAGAAAGTCCTTTCCGCGCCCACCACCGAGGGGTTCAACCTGCTCGCGTGGATCACGCCGTTCGCAGCGCTGCTAATCGGCGCAGGGTTGATCGTTTTCACCGCGCGGCGATGGCGTCGCGTCCCCAATTCGTCTCCGTCCGAGCCCGCACCGCCGTCGGCGGACGCGCCGGTTTTCGATCCCGAGCTGCGGCGCAAGCTGGCCGAAGATCTCCGGAAGGGTGGTTGAGCGATGATCTACTTGGCGGCCGCGATGATCGTGGCTGGAGTCGCGTTGTTCGTCGCGGCTCCGCTCGCGGGCGGCCTCCTGCCCTCGCGCCGCAAGCGACCGGATAAGGATGAGATCGACGGCCTGCGGCTCGAGCATGAGCGCGCGCTTGCGGTTCAGGCACTGCGCGACCTCGAGTTCGACCGCGAGATGGGCAAGCTTTCCGACGCTGACTACGAAGCGCTGCGCGCCACACTCGAGAATCGCGCGCTGGTCGCGATGCAATCGATCGAGCAGCTCAAGGACAAAATCGCAGCCGTGCCCGCGCCGCGGCCGGCCTTGCACGTCGAACCGCCGCCCCGACGCCCCGACTCGCAGCGCGACGCGCAATTTCCGTCTTTTGGCGTTACGCGACCGAGCGCCGCGGCATCGCGCGGGGTGCGATTCTGTTCCCAGTGCGGCACCCGTACGATCGCCGACGCCCGCTATTGTTCCGAGTGTGGTCTTGGGCTCAGGCCCGCCGGACGCGCCACCGGCTGGAACGACTGATGGCCACGGCGGTTGTCGAAACTCGCGCTCTTGGCAAGAGCTTCGGCCTCCTTCCCGTCCTGCTCGAAGTCGATCTGAGCGTGACCGCTGGACACGCCGCGGTGATTATCGGCGGCAACGGAGCAGGCAAATCAACCTTGCTCGCGATCCTTGCCGGAGTGTCCGCGCCGAGCGCCGGATCCGCGCTCGTGTTTGGACAAGACTCGCGCCGGCTCGATCCGCAGGGCCGCCGCCAAATCGGGATGCTGTCGCATCGCAGCTTCCTCTATCCGAATCTGACCGCGCGCGAGAATCTCGAGTTCTACGCCACACTCTACGGAGTCGAAAATCCGCATATCGCCGCGCTCACCTGGCTTAGGCGAGTCGGGCTTGCCAACTTCGCCGACGAAAGAGTCCGGATGTATTCGCGCGGGATGGAGCAGCGGCTGGCGGCTGCGCGCGCGATGATCGCCGCGCCGATGCTGTTGCTGCTCGATGAGCCGTTCGCCGCGCTCGATTCCGACGGGGTCGCGATCATCGCCGATCTGATTCGCGCCGAGCTCGCGCGCGGATGCGCCGTCGTCATCAGCGCGCATACTCCGGCTGCGATTGAAGGGGTCGAGCTCGATCAATACGAAATCACGCGCGGACGGCTCGATTCCCTGAGCGACAAAATTGAACCGGCGCGCGCGAGCCGGTTGCGCGCGTTGCTCGGACGCCAGAACCAATGAGCGCGTTTGCCGCATTGCTGTCGAAGGATCTGCGCCTGGAGCTGCGCAGCGGCATGAGCACGATCGCGATGGTCGCGCTCGCGATGCTGGTGCTGGTGGTGCTGGTCTTCGCGCTCGGTCCCGCAGTGGCGCGCGGTCCCGAGGCGGCGGCGGGCGCGTTGTGGATCGCGCTGGTATTCGCCGGGATGCTCGGCGCGTCGCGCGCGCTTTTGGCCGAGAGCGAAAACGGATGTATCCGCGCGCTGCTGATGAGTCCCGTCGATCGCGCGACGCTTTACGCCGCCAAGCTCGCGGCATCCGCAATCTTTATGATCGTCGCAGTCGCGGGAGGCGCGATCCTGACGGTGCTGTTTTTCAATCTCGATTTCTCGGGCACGTTGCTGCGCCTTGCGCCGATTTTGATCCTTGGCGTGATTGGCTTTGCCGCGCTGGCGACTCTGCTCGCCGCTATTTCCGGGCGCGCGCGCGGCGGCGAGCTGCTGCTGCCACTGCTTATAGTCCCGATGTTCGTGCCCGCGCTGATTGCGGGAGTTCGCGCCAGTATCGTCACGCTTTCCGGAGCGCCGATGGCGACAGCACGCGACTGGATCGGTATTCTCGTCGCGTTCGACGTGTTGTTCGTGACCGCGGGCTACCTGCTGTTCGAGCACGTGATTGGAGAGGAGTGAGATTCGGCGCCAGTGGGCAAGACTTTTAATAATTTTCTCGGCGCCGCGACGCTTGCGCTGATGGTGATATCGCTGTGGATGATCTTCGCGTGGGTCCCGACCGAGGCGGAGCAGGGAATCGTCCAGCGGATTTTTTACTTCCATGTGCCGTGCGCGTGGGTCGCGTTCGCCGCGTTTGCGATCGTCGCGGTCGCGGGAATCTTTTATTTGTGGCTCGGCGGCCAAATCTGGGACGACCTCGGCTACTCGGCGGCCGAAATCGGGATGCTGTTCTGCACCCTAATGCTGCTGTCCGGATCGCTATGGGCCAAACCGATTTGGGGAACCTGGTGGACCTGGGACTCGCGGCTCACCACCTCGTTCGTGCTGTGGCTGCTCTACGGCGGATACCTGATCATGCGCGCGATGGTCGAAGAGTCGGATCAGGTTGCGCGTTTCGCGGCGGTCGTCGGAATCGTCGCGGCGCTCGATGTGCCTGTGGTAATCGTGTCGGTACGGCTATGGCGCACGATCCATCCCGCCGTGCTGGTGACTCGGCAGGGAGGCCATGGCCTCGAAGATCCTCGGATGGTCGTTACCCTGTTGGTATCGGTTGCCGCGTTCACCCTGATGTTCGCGTGGCTTTTGATGCTGCGGCTCACGGTGCTGCGCACGCGCTCGAGAATCAGCGAGGTAGCGCGCGCGATCGCGATCGCGGAGTTTCGCGCCAAAGGCTCCTGAGCGCCGCCTATAGGGAAGGTTGATGGACCATTTCGGATTTTTGTTCGCCGCCTACAGCGCGATCTTCG
>JBAPSR010000108.1:0-6015 GCA_049281755.1 Binataceae bacterium (SeqCode) | reverse complement strand
ATCAGATTCAGGCGACGATGCGGTCGGAGAAGCCGGTTACGTCGTGGGTCATTATCAGAAGATCGCGGGGGTGGCCTTTGCGATCTTCTACCCAGTCCGTGAGCACTGCTTCGACCTGGAAACCCAGATGCTCGAAGGCGGTGCGCGCGGCGGTTTGATCGGGCGTCATCTGGGCGGTCAGTTTCTTCAGGCCCAGGCCGCGTGCGAGCTCGAAGATCTCCGCCGTGAGACGGCGGCCAAGTCCCAGTCCGCGATATTTCGACGACGCGTTGACGCGCAGCTCGCCGATTCTGCGGGTCCATCGTGCGGGCTCGACATGGACGCTCGCGTAGGCGGCCATGTCGCCGTCAACTTCGGCCAGGATCGTGATGGTGTTGCCTTTCTTGAGGTTCTCGATCCATTCGCCGATGACGGCCTTGTCGGTGATGTCGGTGCGCAGAAAGAGCAGGTCGTCGCCGGGCAGCTTGGCGGCGAACTTGAGGATTGCGTCTTTGTCCGAGGGCTGCATGATGCGGATGGCCGCCTCGCGGCCGTCGCGCAGTTTCAGATGCATCGGAAATTTGCTTTCGCCCTTCGGCTTTTGCGCCATCGTGAATCCTCCGCGACACCGCCCGCGGCCAACGCCGCGCGGACAGCGATCATCCTTGCAGCATCGCCGTATTTCCAGCAAGCGCTGTCGCGCGCGAATCGGCTTGCAGATCGCGGCGGATGCCTGCCAAGGTTGAACCGAACCTGCCGCGCGCGTTATCCGCGCGACATCTGCGCGCGACAGGTGGAGGAATGGCGATGGCTTCCGAGATCCTCGGCGGCGGTACTCAGAGCTACCGCCTGTCCACTCAGGACGCGACCTTCATTTACGCCGAGTCCCAAAGTGGCCCGCTGCATATCGGCTCGATCGGGATGCTCGAGGGGCGGATCGATTTCGCGGATGTCCTGCGCCATGTCGAAAGCCGGATTCATCTGATCCCGCGCTATCGCCAGCGGCTGGCGCCGGTCCCGTTCAATCTCGCGCATGCGATGATGGAAGATGATCCCGAGTTCAGCGTCGGCAATCACGTCTTCAACCGCGAGTTGCCACCCGGCACCAGCGAGGCCGACGCGCTCAGCATCATCATGCGCGGCTACGAAACGCCGCTTAATCGCGAGCGTCCGCTGTGGGACATGCAGGTTTACCAGGGCGTGGAAGGCGGGCGCACGGCGATCGTGTGGCGGGTGCATCATTGCCTGGTCGATGGAGTCTCGGGCGTCGAGCTGTTGAAGGTGATGTACGATTTCCGGCCCGACCCGGAGCCGGTCGCACCGCCTGAAGCGCCGTGGGTGCCGAACTCGCCGTCGTCGGGCACGGCGCGATTTATCGAAGGCGCGCGCGCGCAGTTCCTCGCGACGATCGAGGGTGCGCAGCAGGCCGCGCGCGAGATGATGAGCGATCCGGGCGCTGCCGCGAAAAACGCGCAGACGCTTGCATCGGCGGCGCGCACGATGACCGAGCTGGCGACGCGGCGAATCGCGCAGACGCCGTGGAACGCAGGCGTCGCAACCGAGCGGCGCGAGATCGCGTGGACGCGGCAATCGTTCGCGGATTTTCGCGCGATCCGGCAAGCCTTCGGCGGCTCGGTCAACGATGTCGTCCTGACAATTCTGACCGAGGGCGCTGCGCGCTACCTGGATCATCACGGATACAAGGGACAGGGCGAGGAGTTGTGCATCGGATGCCCCGTCAACGTGCGCCATCGCGAGGAGCGCAGCGCGCTGGGCAACCGCGTCTCGATGATGTTTCCGACCGCGCCCGCCGCGCCGATGGACGTGGTCGAGCGGCTGCATCTGATTGCGGCCGAAACCGAACGGATCAAGCAGTCGGGCAGCGCGCAGGCGCTCGAGTCGTTCATGCGGCTGGCCGAGGGAGTTCCGCCGACGATCGTCGCGCTCGGCTCGCGGATGGCGACCGGCGCGATGGACGCGGCGGCGGCGATTGCGAAAGTCAGCGGATGGAAGCCGACGCCGGGCGGCTTCGCGCTGCCGGCCTCGATGATCAATTTTATCGCGACCAACGTGCCTGGGGTACAGGTGCCGCTGTTTCTGCTGGGGCATCGATGCCTCGACATGATTCCGCTGGTGCCGCTGGGGATGACGCTCGGCTATGGCGTCGCGATACTGAGTTACAATCAGAGTTTGTATTTCGGAATGATGTCGGAGCCGCGCCTGATGCCCGACGTCGCGCTGATGCGCGCGTTCGTGGACGACGCGTTTGCCGATCTGCGCCGCCGCGGCCAGGAGCGGGCGGGGGTAGCGGAGCGAGTGATGGCGGGCGTGGCAGCAGCGCGCGGATAGTATACCCATCGAGCACAGCGAAGTAGTTAGACTCGACCTAGCCCCTCGCGGTTGATTCGCGGATACGGGTGCGGCTTACTCGATTGCTATGCCCCGTTCTAAATCATCGCGGACTCGGCCGGCGGTAAAGCCGCTGGTGCGGCGGCGTTTTCCGATCCTCGAGTACGATCCTGCGCGCATCGCGATTCTCGAGCCGCGGCGGATTGTTAAAGCGATCGATGTGCCCGCGCATTGCGTGCTGTGCTTCTTCCCCGAGGTGCTCGACCATCACACGCGCGAGAGCGGACGCGAGGTCAGCGCCGCCGAGGGCGAGGGCGGACGGCATCCGATTCACGAGATCGAGTTCCACGGCAAGCGCCTGATCGTGGCGCATCCCCGGGTCGGCGCTGCGATGGCGACCGCGATGCTCGAGCGGCTGATCGCGCTCGGATGCCGCAAGTTTATCGCGTGCGGAGGCGCGGGCGTGCTCGATTCATCGATCGCGGTCGGCCATATCATCGTGCCGACCGCCGCGATTCGCGACGAAGGAACCTCGTACCACTACCTGCCGGCAGGACGCGAGGTCGGGCCGCATCCGCACGCGCTTCGGGCAATCGAGGCGACGCTGCGCGCGCGCGGCGTCGAGTACCTGGCCGCTAAGACCTGGACCACCGACGGACTTTTCCGCGAGACGCGGGCGCGGATGCTCGCGCGCAAGCGCGAGGGATGTCTGACCGTCGAGATGGAAGCGGCGGCATTTTTCGCGGCGGCGAAATTCCGGCGCGTGATGCTGGGGCAGATTCTTTATGGCGCCGACGATCTGGGCGGCAGGTGGAACGATCGCGGATGGATGCGGCACGCGGTGCGCGCGCAGCTATTCGAGCTCGCCGCCGAAGCCTGCCTGCGGATGTAATCCCTCGCCCACAGTATGCGGCTGTCAATAAACGCCGAGTTCTTGTCCGTCATCCTGCCATGAAAGTGTGTGGGGACGACGAGTATCGTAGCCTCAGCCGCGCCCCCAGAATGTCATTTCGACCGAAGGGAGAAATCCCGAGGCGGCCATGCTCGATGCCAACATCACATGCAGAGGCCCTTCACCATGCAGCGGTCTCTCGTCGGGATTCCTCGCCCAAGGCTCGGATTGACGATCAACGGCTCGGCTGAGACTGCGATAGTAATCGCTCCACACACTTTCATGGCAGGATGACAGCAGCGGAGGGTCGGTAAAAAAATCGATAGCCTCATACTGGGCGATGAATCAGACAAAGCGGAGGCTCGGATCAGTTCGTCAGTACGATTCCGAAGGGGGTGGGGTTCGAGATCTTCGGATCGGAGGCGATTATGTTGGTGGCCGGGCAGATGGTTTGCTCGGAGCCTCCGGACTGGCAGATCACTTCCAATGGGTACTGGCTGATTGTGCCGTCGCCCTTGTCGGTCGAGTATGCGAATGCATTTTGCGGATCGACGACTATATTCGTGGGTCCGTTGACCGACGGAACGCTGACCGAAGGACTTAACGTCGAGCCATTCAGGATGTAGGAAGTGATCGATCCCAAGGCGGTATCAGTGGTGCTCTGATTCGCTGACAGCGCGATGGAGCTGCCGTCCCACGCTACGCCGACGGCGGCGTTGCTGGTAGGAACCGCGGGCGAGAACCCCGTCGGCACACCGGCTCCGGAGATTTGGAAGAGCGATACGATCGCGACCGCGGGATTAGTGTCGCCTACCATCAAGGTCGTTTCATCGGGATTGAGCGCGAGGAATGCCGGCGATCCCGCAAAGGTTCCCTGGCTGTCCACCGGCGAACCGGCGATATTGCTCAACACACCGGTTGTTGAATTGAATGACAGCGCGTAGATGGTGCCCCTGGCGTTGTCGGATACGTACAAGATCGTTCCGGCCGAGTTGATCGCGAGCCCGAACGGCCCGCTCATCGCGGGTCCACTCGAGGTTACCACCGTGCCGAGCGGACCGGCTGCCGTGATCGGATATGCGCTGATCGATCCTTCTCCATTGTTGGCGACGAACAGCCAGGTCGGCACGTTGTTGGAGGATAGGGTAAGCACCTGGATCGGAAAACTGTTGGTTCCATTTGGCATCGATGGCGGCGTCATCGGGGTCAGCGCGCCGTCGGTCCCGACGGTGAACTGATAGATGTTTCCGTCGTCGGAATTGCCCGCATACAGGAAGCTGTTGTTTGCGGTGATCGCGATTCCCAACGGGCCGCCTTTGCTGCTCGCGCTACCCGCAGAGATTCGGGTGTTGTACTTGAGCACCCCGGTCGTGATGTTTCGCTTGAACTCGGTGATAAAGCCGCTACCGACGTTGGTGACGAAGGCGAAGCCGCCGCCGGTCGCGGTCGAAGTTGAGGTCGGCGAAGCGGTGGAGTTGTCGGCCGAAAAAACCGATTTGCCGCACGACGCGACGCCGATGAGAAAGGCGAGCAACAGCGCCGGGGCCAGGAATGCGAGCGATCTCGCCAAGTAACGCAAATTTGACACGGCCGCTCCTTTAGTCGCGAGTCTGCATTATCATCAGGCAGGACGGTGCCGCGCAAGATTAGTCGCGTGGGCGGGACCTTTCGCGATTTCCACCAAAAGCCAAATGATGGATAGGACCGGTTAAGCGTCGAGCGGGTCGCCTTAGGCGATCATTTCAGAAAGCGAGAAAAATGCGGCGTCCTTGACATTGGAGTGTGCGTGGGGCGAAACGATGCTATGCCGTCCGCGCGATTCGTTATCCGCCGCGCTCGCGCCGCCGACGCAGCCGCGATTGCCGAGGTCTATATCGCGTCGCGGCGCGGAGCCGCGCGCTACTTCCCAACCGAGCATACCGACGACGAGATTCGCGGATGGATCACGTCCTATCTGGTCCCGAATCTCGAAGTCTGGCTGGCCGAAGATGCAGCGTCGGGGAAAGTAATTGGAATGATGGCGCTCGAAGATGACATGGTCGAGGAGCTATACATCGCGCCCGCGTCGCAGCGGCGCGGCGTCGGCGACGGGCTGCTGACGCTCGCGATGCGCGAGCGGCCCGCCGGGCTGCGTTTGTGGACCTTCCAGGCAAACGCAGCGGCGCGGAGCTTTTACGAGGCGCGCGGCTTTCACGCGATCGAGTTTACCGAGGGCGAGCGCAACGAAGAGCGCGCGCCCGACGTGCTCTACCAATGGAAACCAATTGACGACTGAGCGGATGGAGAAACAAACTCATGGCTGATACTGCCGCATCCGATCCGATTGTCGCGTCGGTGATGCCGCGGCTCGAGCCGCGCGTGCGCCAGATCATGGCGGAGCAGGGCGTGCCGGGAATCGCGCTCGGGATCGTGCGCGATCAGACGCTCGCGTGGAAAGGCGGATTCGGGTTCGCCGATATCGCGTCGGCGCGGGCGATGGACGCCGAGACGATCTGCGGGGTGGCGTCGATCACCAAGACTTTTACCGCGACCGCGATCGTGCAACTGCGCGACGAAGGCAAACTACGCCTCGACGATCCGATCGTGCGCCAGATCCCGGAATTCAAAACGGTTGCGAGCCGCTTCGGCTCGAACGAAGCGGTGACGCTGCGCCGCCTGCTGACGCATCGCGCCGGCCTGGTCGGAGAATCACCCGACGGGCACTGGAGCAATCTCGAATTTCCCTCGATGCAGGAAACGCTGGCGATGCTCGCGCGGTGCGAGGTCGTGATCGAGCCGGACTCGGCGTTCAAATA
>JBAPSR010000107.1:0-8578 GCA_049281755.1 Binataceae bacterium (SeqCode) | reverse complement strand
GGGTGACCAGGCAAGTCGCTAGCTGACGCTGACGTGACCTGCGCTGTGACCGCGCGCGGGCTTGATATGGCGAGTATGGCTGCGCTTGTGGGTGCTATGCGCGGCAGGTGCGGCAGTCGAGGTCTCGTCGTTCGATTCGGTATCGGAATCGGGAATGACAATCTCGGAGCCGATGCGCAGCTCACGCGGGCTCGAGAATCCATTGGCCGCCATTAAGGCGCGCGGCGAGACGCCGTACATCTCACCGATTCTCGACGGAGTATCGCCCTTGCGAATCGTGTAGTTGTGGGTCTGGGCAATGTACGCCTTTGCGGTTTCGATTCCCGGAAAGTACGTGTCCTCGTGCCGATGCACCTGCATCGCGGCCAGAAACTCCGCGTAGTAGTTCTTCACCGCGAAGCCAAAGTGCGGACCACTATAGCCCGCAATCATCTTCGAGTAGTCGCCTCCGGAGAACTCGGCCGCGCGCGCGGTGCCGCCGGTCCCGTAGTTGTATGCGGTAATCGCCAGCGGCCAGTTGCCCAGCAGATCGTAGTTGGAACGCAAGAGCTTGGCCGCCGCTTCGGTCGAGCGAATCGGGTTCAGGCGATCGTCGTGGTAACGCGTGATGTGCAGATATTTCTTGCCGGTCGAGCGGGTGAACTGCCAGATTCCAGACGCGCCGGCGCTCGAATGCGCGCGCGCCTCGAAGCCCGACTCGACCTGCGCCAGCGTCACGAGTTCGGGTGGCAATCCCGCCTCGCTGAAGATTCGCTCCATCGTCGGCCGATAATATCTGCTCCGCAGCAGCCCGGCGCGGAACTGCTCCTGCAGTCCCTCTTGCACGCGCAGATTCTGCGCGGCCAGCGCATACGCGCCGGGACCCTCGCCCTTGAAGAGCGCGGCGACGCGGCGCTCCTCTGAAGTTTCTGGAGCGCTGCCCGACGCGAGGCGGGTCAGCATGTCGCCGTATTTGGTCTTCAGATATGCATTGGCCCACTGTATATCGTCGCGCGTCGGCTCACCGACGCCAGGGAGATGAAAGACTTGATAGATGCGCCCGACGTTGTCGCGATCGAGAATCACGAAATCACGCACCGAATAAGTGGTGAATACATCGACCCAGAAATTGACGTTGGCTTCAATTCCCGCTGGCTGCGGGAACGGGACCGACGCTTCCGCGCGTGAGCTTCCGGGCGTGGCGAGGCCAACCGCAATTGCGATTCCGATTGCGCCTGCAACTGCCGCTATCGTGCGGCCAACCCCCAACCTCGCGCGCAACGCGATTCCTCCTGACGCCAGTAGCGTCCGGCGCCCGACCCCGGTACCGGTTCGACTAACCGGTAACCTAATATCGATTACAGACACGGGCTCTGATAGTCAACGGAGGCCGCGTGCGTGGCGGAGGTGAATTGTGGCAAGGATGCAACTTGACAGGACAATTGAGCGCCTGGCGATCAGCGCGACGGCCGCCTGTGCCGCGCTACTGCTGCTCTCGGCGGTCCTGACCGGATGCGGCGGCGGACACGGCAGCACCTCGAGCGTGCCGTCACAAAACTCCTTCCAAAACTCTTTCAAGGTTGCGCTCCTGACGCCCGGTCCGGTCAGCGACGCGGGATGGAACGCGGCGGCATTCGACGGCTTGCAGTTGGTCAAGCGCCAACTCGGCGCCGAAACCGCGATGGTGCAAACCCAATCGCCGGCGGATTTCGAGGACGCCTTCCGCGACTTCGCGCAGCGCGGCTTTACGATCATCTTCGCCCACGGCTTCGAGTACACCGACACCGCGCTCAAGGTCGCGAAGCTATTCCCAAAGACCTGGTTCATCGTGACCTCGGGCAGCGCGGCGTCGTCCAATGTCGCCTCGATCACCTTTCGAATCGAGGAAGGCGCATATGTCGAAGGTGTGATCGCGGGCGGGATGACAAAATCGGGCGTGGTCGGCGCGATCGGCGGAATCAAAATTCCCTCGATCGGCATTACCTTCGACGGCTTTCGCCGAGGCTTC
Organism: Binataceae bacterium (SeqCode); assembly: GCA_049281755.1. Taxonomy (GTDB): domain Bacteria; phylum Desulfobacterota; class Binatia; order Binatales; family Binataceae; genus JBARDN01. The sequence continues at coordinate 6,591 of JBAPSR010000107.1, read as the reverse complement.
CTGACCACCCGCCCGGGCGGCCGCCTGCTGGTCAGCTATACCGGCAGCTTCGACGACGTCGGCGCGGCCAAGGAGGCGGCACTCGCGCAGGTAAGCCAGGGAGCGGATTTTCTAATCCACAACGCGGACGCCGCAGGACTGGGCGTGTTCCAGGCCGCCGTGCAATCGCACATCTACGCCTTCGGGGTTAATCGCGATCAGAACAGCGTCGCGCCCGAGAACGTGCTCGCCAGCGCGCTGACGCATATTCCGAAAGCCTTCCTGCGCGTCGCAACCGAAATCAAACAGGACAAGTTCAAGCCCGGGATGCTCGAATACGGGATGAAAGACGGGATGGTCGAAGTGGTCTATAACCCGCGCCTGGCCGATAAGATCCCGCCCGCCTTGATGGCGAAGGCAAAGCAGGCGAGCCAGGAGATCATCGACGGCAAGATCAGCCTTCCAGATCGATAAAATTATTTGCCCCAGTTATCCTGACTCCACCGATCGCCGGTGTCGAAACGATCCGCGCTCGAGTCCAGCGCACTCGTCTGCGGGAATTGATCGGCTGAGCTGAAGCGATCACTCGATTCGCTATCGGCGGTAGAAGTGGAACTGAAGCGGTCCGTGTCCGGGAACTGGGTCGCGCCGGAGAGCTGATTGCCGTCGGGAAACTCGGTCGCTCCTGCCCACACCGTTCCAGGCGTCTGCGTATCCAGTCCGGGCATCTGCGTATCCAGCTGGTTCGTTCCTGCCGCTTGGGTGCCGGCGCTGGCGGTGGCCGCGCCGTATTCGCCCATGGTCTGCGCGATCGCCCCGGTAACCATCACGGCAACGACAATCGCCGCCACTCCCACCATCGCCATCAACGCGTACAGATGCCGCTTCATCGGATTGCCTCCCGTGTCTCGACGAGTCTTCCAGATGCATCCATAATCCTACAAATTGTTAAATCATCTTGCGCGCGCCCAATCAACCACTACCCTCGCGCCGCCGCGCACTTGAGCGGCCGCGCCCGCCGTGGCTAAGCTCGTGCCAGATGCGGCTCGCGCGCACGCATCGCAGCGATGGCATCGGACGAAATTGAAATAGCACCGCTGGCACGGCCGCTTGCGGCCCGGGTCGCGCTGCCCGGCTCCAAGAGCATTACCAATCGCGCGATGCTGCTGGCGGCGATGGCGGCGGGGCGGTCGGTTATCGACTCGGCACTTTTGAGCGACGACACCCGCTACATGGCTGACGCATTGCGCGCGCTTGGCTTCGCCGTGGAAATCGAACCCACGATCCGGCGGGTCACGCTCGACGGCCAGGGCGGCGCCATCGCGTCGAGCGGCGCGGAGTTGTTTGTCGGCGGCGCGGGCACCGCGATGCGCTTCCTGGTGCCGTTTCTGACCCTGGGGCGCGGACGCTATCGGATCGACGGGAATCCTCGCATGCGCGAGCGCCCAATCGCGCCTCTCGGGCAGGCGATGCAGCGGCTGGGCGCGACGGTCTATAGCGAGCGCGACAACCGCTGTCCGCCGGTTATAGTCGACACGACGCGCGGAGTGTTCGCGGGAGGTGAGACCTCGATCGATGCGCGCGATTCGTCGCAGTTCGTCTCCGCGATGCTGATGCCGGCGGCGCTGTGGCCGCGCGGACTTGTCCTTACGGTGCAAGGCGACGCGGCGCGGCCGTTTATCGCGATGACCCTGGCCTTGATGGATTCGTGGGGCGCGCGCAGTTCTTTTAAGGGCGACACGATCACGGTCCCGGGCGCCCAGTCGTATCGTGCGCAGCGATTTTTCGTCGAACCCGACGCGTCGGCAGCGAGCTACTTCGCGGCGGCTGCCGCGCTGTGCGGCGGCAGCGTCACCCTGGAACGGCTTTCGCGCAACTCGGTGCAGGGCGATATAGCGTTTCTCAGCCTGCTGGAACGGATGGGGGCGCGAATCGACTGGGGTGCGGACGGCGTCACGATCACCGGCACCGGCGCCCTTGCGGGAATAGATGTCGCGATGAACTCGATGCCCGACATGGTCGCGACGCTCGCGGCGATCGCCCCGTTCGCGTCGTCACCCACGCGCATCCGCGGCGTCGCATTTATCCGCCATCACGAGAGCGACCGAATTCGCGCGCTCGCGACCGAGCTGCGCCGAATCGGCGCCAAGGTCGAAGAATTCGAAGACGGCCTCGCAATCACGCCGGCAACGCTGACGGCCGCATCGATCGAAACCTACGACGACCACCGAATCGCGATGAGCTTCGCAATCGCCGGGTTAAAGCTCGGGGGTCTGCGAATCCGCAATCCGGGATGCGTAGCAAAAACCTTCCCCGACTTCTTCGAGCGCCTCGAAACGCTGAGCAGATAGCAGCCTGCGAAACCAATCTTTGAATCACGGCCGGGATCGCCGCCGTGAACGATTTCGGCGACCCTGAACACCGGGACGTGCAAATCCATCGCGAGCCGCTCCTGTGTCATCCTGAGCGGAGGCCGTTGCGGCCGTAGTCGAAGGATCCCGGGACGGTCATGCACCGCATCACGATCGCCGACTCTGACCTTGGGACGTCGATCACCATTGCGCCCTTCTCATCCGCTGGCAAGATCGCGCCAAGTGGGATTGTCTTTGGCCCCTTGATCGCCGCTAGCCACAGTCGCCCCGCTGTCATCCCGAGCGGAGGCCGTTGCGCCCGGAGTCAAAGAATCCCGGGACGATCATGCAGAGTTTCACGATCGCCTGCTCCGACCTTTGGGACGTCCGTCACCATCTCGCGCGCGGCCCGACGCCCAGCAAGCGCCGGGAGCCTTCAGGTCGGTAGCGATGCCGTGCATTGACGCTCCGGGATCCTTCGACTCCGGCCGCAACGGCCTCCGCTCAGGATGACGGTCCAAAGCCGTTGGTCAAAAAAACACAAACTCTGAGCGAAGCCGGAGGAAATCCCGGACGACAGGGCACTGCATGAGATGTGTACTTGAAGCATGGACGCCTCGGGATTCCTCGCCGGAGCCTGCCCTGAGCAAGGTCGAAGGGGCTCGGAATGACGGATGTGGGCTCGGTGCAAAATATCAGGACCTCAGCCGAATCTCATTTTATCCACCAAGTGCCCAATCGTCATTCCGAGCCATAGGCGAGGAATCCCGGGCGTCCATGCTCCGAGACACGCGTATGTACTGCGCCCTCATAGTGATTTCCTTCGGCGTTGCTCAGGACGGGCTCTCGCGCGGCAGCCGGCGCCTGCCCTGAGCCTGCCGAAGGACGCGGGAATGACAACCGCGCCTGTCTTCGTAGGGGGCGGCTCGCGAGCCGCCCGTCTTAGGCGCAGCCCGTTGCTACACGCTAACTTTGGGCGAGAACCGGGTACCGGATCAGTCTGACGTTCGATGCTCAGCATCATTGCCGTAGGCGTCCAGAAAAGCGGCAATGGCGCGGCTGCCGGTTAATCTGCGGACCGGCACATCCGGGCCGTGAGTCACTCTGGTCGTCTCGATCATGGGGCGGTTGACCCGGTCAAATTTCCAGATGAACGCCAATACCTCGGGGAGTTTGCCTATCCGATGGGCCTCGCCGCGTTTGAACACGCGCGTGATTGCACGCCAAGCACAAGACAGTCTTGAGCGTTCCAGCCAAATCACCGCAGTGGCGCGCGGTAGTCGGATATCGAAAGTCGCCAGTGCAAAATTACCATCGCTGATCCACGCATCGGCAGCGTGCGCCTTCTCTACCAAGGCGCGGAAAGTGGGAACGTCCTCTTCTTCCCAATCGGGCTGCCAAATTGCGTCCAGGCAGATAACCGGCGCGCCGATGCGTTCGCCAAGCTCCCGCGCCAGAGTGGTCTTTCCACTGCCGGCGCAACCCAGGATGACGATACGCGCCATGATTGTTGGCCGCCGCAGAATTCGCGAGATGTCACTGACTTAGATTTTCAAACTGATCCACTACCGAAAAATCGATACCGCCCGGCATGTAGAGGGCGAAGATTAGTGTCCGGCGCGAGGCGAGGTACCTGCGGCGGCGGCGCGGGCGCGGGCTAGCATCAAGGCATCCTGGGCGGCGGGGTACTCGGCGTCGTAAAAACTCATCGCGGCGATCTTCTGATCGGCGGCTTGCTCATCGGCGGCTGCTGCCGCGCGATCGATCGAGGCTGGTGCTTCGGCGCCGCTCGCCAGCACCGTCATCGCGCCGTCTTTGACTTCGGCTAGTCCGCCCGAGATTACCCATACTTCCGTCGCGCCGCCTACGCGCTTGATTTCGAGCGCGCCCGGCAGGAGAGAGGTGATGAAGTTGATGTGCTCGGCCAGGACGCCGAACTGGCCAAGCGGTCCGGTCGCGGTGACTTCTTCGACGTCGCCTTCGAACACGACGCCGGTCGGAGTCACGAGCTGGAGCGGAAAAGAGGTCGCCATCGCCGATTACCGGAAGCGCTACCGCGCCTCGCCGCGCGCGAGGCGCTCGGCCTTTTCGCGCGCGTCGTCTATCGTGCCTACCAGGTAGAACGCCTGCTCCGGCAGATCGTCGCATTTGCCGTCGAGAATTTCCTTGAAGCCACGCACCGTCTCTTCCCGCTTCACATACTTGCCCGGCACGCTGGTGAACTGCTCGGCGACAAACATCGCCTGAGACAGAAAGCGCTCGACGCGGCGCGCGCGCGCGACCACCGTTTTGTCGTCGGCCGAAAGCTCCTCCATCCCGAGGATCGCGATGATGTCCTGCAAGTCCTTGTAGCGCTGCAGGATTGCCTGCACTCTGCGCGTGACGTCGTAGTGCTCCTGGCCGACGATCTGCGGATCGAGAATTCGCGAAGTCGAGCCGAGCGGATCGACCGCGGGGAAAATTCCCTTCTCGAAGATCTTGCGGTCAAGCGCCGTGACCGCGTCGAGATGCGAGAACGTGGTGGCGGGCGCGGGATCGGTATAGTCGTCGGCGGGGACGTAGATCGCCTGCACCGACGTGATCGAGCCCTTCTTGGTGGTCGTGATGCGTTCCTCGAGCTCGCCCATGTCGGTGCCCAAAGTCGGCTGGTAACCGACCGCGCTCGGCATGCGGCCGAGCAACGCCGAGACCTCTGAATTGGCCTGAATGAAGCGGAAGATATTATCGATAAAAAAGATAACGTCCTTGCCTTCCTCATCGCGGAAATACTCGGCGACGGTGACTCCGGTCAGCGCCACGCGGGCGCGCGCTCCGGGCGACTCGTTCATCTGGCCATAGACCAGCGCGGTCTTCGCGAGCACGCCCGATTCCTTGAGTTCGCCGTATAGGTCATTGCCTTCGCGCGAGCGCTCACCCACGCCGGCAAACACCGAGACACCGCCGTGCTGTTTGGCGACGTTGTTGATGAGCTCGAGGATCGTAACCGTCTTGCCGACGCCCGCGCCGCCATACAGCCCGATTTTTCCGCCGCGCGAGTATGGGCAGATCAGGTCGAGCACCTTGATCCCGGTCTCGAGAATCTCGACCTCGGTGCCCTGATCGGCGAATGGCGGCGCATCGCGATGAATCGGCATCGTCTTGAGGCCTTGTATCGGACCCGCCTCGTCGATCGAGTCGCCGATCACGTTCATCAGGCGCCCGAGCGTGCCCGGACCCACCGGAACTGAGATCGGGCCTCCGGTATTCTTAACGTCCATCCCGCGCACCAGCCCGTCGGTCGAGTCCATCGCAATACAGCGCACGGAGTTTTCGCCGAGGTGCAGTGAGATTTCGAGCACCAGGTTTTCGGGTTTGTCGCTGATCGAGGGATTGGTCACGCGCAGCGCGGTGAAGATTTCCGGCAGCGCGCCGGCGGGAAACTGAACGTCAACGACGTTGCCCAGAATCTGGCTGATACGGCCGTTTGCTGTGTCACTCATAGTTCGTGGTTTCCCCGTAAAATTCTGATTCCCGCTATCCGCGCAGCGCTTCCGCGCCGCCGACGATATCCATCAGCTCGCGCGTGATTTGCGCCTGGCGCGCGCGGTTCATCTCGAGCGTGTATGAGGCGATCATGTCAATTGCGTTGTTGGTCGCACTTTCCATCGCGGTCATCCGCGCAGCCTGCTCCGACGCTTCGGCCTGCAACAGCGCGTTGAACACGGCGGCTTCGAGGTAGCTGCGCAATACCACGGGCACCAGCTCCGCGCGGCTCGGCTCGACCAAGTAGTCGATTGGTTGCGCATTGGGATCCTTGTTCTCCGGCTTCGCGACCGGAAGCAGCCTTTCGTACACCGGCCGCAGCGCAATTGCGGACTTGAACTGGGTATAGACGATCGCAGCCTCGGTGATTTCTCCCGACTGATAATCTGAAAGCATCCGGGCCGCGATCTTTCGCGCAAGGGTGATAGTCGCAAGCTTGGGCAGATTGTCCTGGCTCTGCGCGCTCATCGGCGCCTTGGTGCGTCGGAAATGATCGACCGCTTTTTTCCCGACGGCGAAGTAGCCGGCCGCGAGTCCTTCGCGTTCGGCAACCCGCAGCGACTCCTCGGCCGCGCGCAGCAGATTGCTGTTGTATCCGCCGCACAGCCCACGGTCCGACGCGATCACGGCGATCAGCGCGGCCTTCCGCGCACCCTCGGGCGGCGCGATATTGATCCCCTCCGACGTGAGCAGCGAATCCGCCACGCGCGCGAGCGCCTGGCTGTAGGGCCGCGCCGCG
>JBAPSR010000106.1:0-3746 GCA_049281755.1 Binataceae bacterium (SeqCode) | reverse complement strand
CCGACCTTCTTGTCTTTCTTCTTCAGATTCACCGTGGTCGGACCGCACCATAGTCCCAGGTCGGCATCGTCGGTTTCGCCCGGTCCGTTCACGCGGCATCCCATCACGGCGATCGTGATGCGATGCTTCGAGGCGTACTCGCTCAGCACCTTGACCTGCTGCGCCAACTCGACAAATTTTTCGTTCTCCACCCGCGAGCACGACGGACACGAGATGATGTTGAGGCCCTTGCCGAATTCCGGCACCGAGATGAAGCGCCCGGCCCGCACGTCGCCGATAATCTTGTGGCCGACGAGCACTTCTTCGTGCTTGCGCTCGTTAGGCAGCGTGAGCGACACGCGAATCGTCTCGCCGATTCCCTGCGCGAGCAGCTTCTCGAATGCGATGCGGGTCTTGATAATGCCGTCGGGAGGAAGACCGGCTTCCGTTACTCCGAGATGAATCGGCACGTCGGGACGTCGCTCGGCGAAGCGGCGATTCGCGTCGATTACCTTTTGCGGTTCGGAGTCCTTGAGCGACACGACAAAGCGCGTGAAGCCGAGCTCGTCCATCAGGTCGCAGTGATACGCCGCCGACTCGACGATCGCGCCCAGCTGATCGCCGGGGTATTTTTCCAGGAACGCGGGCGCGACCGAGCCGCAATTTACCCCAATCCGAATCGCGACGTTGTTGTCGCGCGCGACCTCGACCAGCCACTTCACCTTCTGCTCGATGGTTTTCTTTTTCTCGATGTGATGCAGATGGCCGGGGTTGTAGCGGATCTTGTCCACGTACGGCGCGACGCGATCGGCGATGCGATAGTTCTCCTGCAAGTCGACCGAGAGCGTGACGCCCTTGGTCTGCGCGCGGATTTCCTTGATCGCCGGAATCTCCTTGTCCGAGTCCATCGCGATTCGCACGATTCCCGCGCCCGCGTCGGCAAGCTGATGCGCTTGCGCAACGGTCAGATCGATATCGATCGTGCGCGTCGCGCACATCGATTGCACGATCACCGGATTTCCGCCGCCAACCTTGATCGCGCCGATTTCCACCGCGCGGGTCTTACGTGCCGAAGCTGCCTGCTGATCCATTTCGATAATGCTGCCTGATAATTCCGCCCGACGCGACGGCCCTGATTAGTGCTTATGCTCTTCGGTTACCGACATCGCGATTGCGCCGTGGCTGAACGCCGCTCCCGCGCGCATCGCGGCCGCCACCCATACCGCCTCGGCGATTTCCTCGTCGGTGCAGCCCTTGTCCTTCGCGCGGGTGACGTGCGCCTCGATACACCACGGGCACTGCGTGACATGCGCCGCGGTTATCGCCATCAGCTCCTTGGTCTTCGACGGAATCGCGCCGTCCTTGAACACGACCTGGTCGAAATCGAGAAAACCCTTGAACATGTCGGGCGCCATCTGCCGGAGTTTGCGCAGATGCTTGGAAGTCTCCTTGCTATAAAAGTCAGCCATCGTCGATGCTCCCGGGCCGGTTGTACTGGCGGCCCACGTCGGAAGGAAAAGCCAGTAAACTCAAGTAAAGGCGCTCTTCGCGAGCGCCGCGACCCTTTCAAGTATAGCAGAAACGCTTCGACGGGCGCATCGGCGACCGCACGCCCGTAGTGGGTCAGTTTGCGTGCTGAGTTGTTATTCCCTCGCGCGTGGCTGCCGCGTGCGAGGAATCCCGTCCTTAACCGATGGCCTTTATGCAACTCACCGATGAGTGCACGAACGCTTCGGGATTTCTCGCCTATGGCTCGAAATGACGAATGTGGGCTTGGCGCATGAGTATCCTAGCCTCAGCCGAACCCACATCCGTCATTTCGACCGAAGGGAGAAATCCCGAAGCGTCCATGCTCCGAACCTCGCTATATGCACCGGCTTTTCCGCGCGAGATTCCTCGCGCGGCAGCCACGCGCGGGAATGACAGCGGCATCAGGTTTCCTGAAGGCGTCCTTATTTGAGGAGATCGTTTTCGCAACCCTCGCTTATGCAAGAAATTTGCCCCGCCGGCCACGATAGCGATTCCGCTTGCATGCCGATTACGATCGCTCTAACTTCTCCTTGCCGTCCAGCAGGATTAGCGCGGGCGAGTGGCAGGATTAGGATGTCTGTGACTGAGTTTGGAATTATGCCGCGAAGCTCCGGGTAGTTTTGAAAGTTTCGCGGCGGAGGTCAAACGTAAGATGCTCCCGTCCGAAACCGCGAGCCCACGCGCCGATGCGCGCCCTTTCCCCGACGTAATTCTGCGCAGCCAATTCTTCGAGCTGATAGGTACGCACTCGCTTTCGAGCGAGCAGCGCCTGATGCTGGCGGTGCTGGCCGACGCGATCAATATCGTGCAGGATTTCCACCATTCCGAGACCGCACGCAAGCGCGGTCCGTTTTCCGAGGCATGGAGCTGGATCTTCGCGCAGGGCGCAAAGTGTCCGCTCGCGTTCGAGAGCGTATGCGACGCGCTCGGGATCGACGCAGAGGCTCTGCGATGGCGCCTGCGCGCGCTCGTCTCCGGCGACAATAAAGAGGCTCGCGTTGCTCCGCTGCGCTTGCGGCTCAAGGAAGCCAGCCGCGTGCAGCGTCTGACGGTCAATCGCGTCAGGCGCCGGCGCAAAACCCGAATCCGTCCGCTGCAGCACACCCGGTAGGCGCGCTTGCGATAGCAGCGCATCGGTTGCGCGTCGCTTTCAATCCCGGCCATATCCCTGCTAGCAATTCGACTGAGATTCGAATCTGCTTTGGATTCAGATTTTTCCGGCGCGCGGAAAGCCGCGTGATGGTGATGTACGCCGAGGTAGTTTGCGCGATGGACGATCGTCCCCTTGCTGGTATCAAAGTCGTCGAGCTTGCAATGTGGGTGGCGGGACCGTCGACCGCGGCGGTGCTGGCCGATTGGGGCGCAGACGCGATCAAGCTCGAGAATCCCGACGGCGGCGATCCGATTCGCGGAGCAAGCAGCCGCGCGATGAACGATCCGAAGCTGCGCGTGCGTCCGCCCTACGAACTCGATAATCGCAACAAGCGTTCGGTCGCCGTCGATGTGCGCAAGCCCGACGGACTTGAGTTCGCACTCAAGATAATCGACCGCGCCGACGTCTTCGTCACCAGCCTGCGCCTCGAAGCGCTCGAACGGATGAAGCTCGGCTACGCAGCGCTGGCGGCGCGAAACCCGCGCCTGATCTACGCTTCGCTCAACGGCTATGGGCATCGCGGACCCGATCGCGACCGCCCCGCGTATGACTACGCGGCGGCGTGGGCGCGCTCGGGCCTGATGGCGACGATCCAGGAGCCAGGTGCGCCGCCACCGGCACAGCGTCCCGCGATGATCGATCACGCCGTCGGACTCGGACTTGCCGGCGCGATCTCCGCCGCGCTGCTCGCGCGCACGCGCACCGGCAAGGGACGCGAGGTGCAAATCTCGCTGTTCGCGATGGGCTTGTGGATGAACGCGACCGACCTGACTGTCGGCCTGATGACCGGAACCAGTCCTGCGAGCGAGAGCCGCACCGACCGGATCAATCCATTGTGGAGTTCGTACCAATGCAAGGACGGGAAGTGGATCTACTTCGTGCTGATCCAGGCCGACCGTTTCTGGCCGCAGTTCTGCGCGGCGCTGGGCCACGCCGAATGGCAAAATGATCCGCGCTTCGCCGATGCCACGGTGCGCGCACAGAGCTGCGCCGCGATGACCGCGGCGATCGACGCCGCCGTTGCCACGCGCACCCGCGCCGAATGGGCGCCGATCTTCGATCGCAATGAACTCATCTGGGCTCC
>JBAPSR010000105.1:0-8564 GCA_049281755.1 Binataceae bacterium (SeqCode) | reverse complement strand
CGACCTCTTCGACGATTCCGGCGGCTTCGTGCCCGAGCACCGCGGGCGCCGCGTATGGGTACAGACCATCGACGAAATGCAAATCGCTATGGCACACGCCGCTGGCGACGGTGCGAATCTTGACCTCACGGTCCTGCGGCTTATCAACCTCGATATCTTCGATGCTGAGCGGTTGCTTGGGGCCATGAAACACGGCGGCTTTCATTCGGGCTCTCCTTATCTTTACAGATTAACCGGTGCAAAGTTCGGCGCGGCGTCCGCCCACGTATCGGGCGCGCGAACCCGCCTCGAACCCTCTTAGTACCACATTGACCGCGCTTTTCCACAGTCTCGAGGGAGCCGGCGCCGCGCGCGCTTTTGCATCACCGGTGGCGTGCCCGCTAGCCTTTGGTATGCGCCGAATTACATTCGTCAGCATGGCGACGGTCGCACTTGCGCTCGTCTGTGCGATCACGCTTGCGTCTTCGCGCCCGGCCCGCGCAGAGATTGCGGCCGCGACCCGCGCCCGTATCGACGAGATTGCGTCGGCGCCGGTCGCACACGGCGAAGCACCGGCGATCATGCTCGGCATCATCTCCGGCAACGATCGGATGATCCGCGCCTTTGGCGAGACCGCGCTCGGCTCCGGCGTGCGGCCAACGGCTACGACCGAGTGGGAGATCGGCTCGATCACCAAGACCTTCACCGCGATGCTGCTTGCGTTGTACGTTCAGCGCGGCGTGGTGCGGTACGACGATCCGCTGCAGAAGTACGTGCCCGCCGGCGTGATCGTGCCGAGCTACGAAGGACGCCGGATAAGCCTCCTGGATCTGGCCACGCACACCTCTGGCCTTCCGAAGGATCCAGATCTGCGCGGCGTTCGGCACCTTGATAGGGCGGCGATGTATCAGCGGCTGTGCGCTTACCAGCTCACTCGCGCACCGGGTCAGCAATTTGAGTATTCGAATTGGGGCTTCGCGCTGCTGGCGCGTGCGCTGATGCGCGCGAGCGGTGACGATTACCAGAACCTGGTCGAGCGCGAAATCTGCGCGCCGCTCGGGATGGTCGACACACGCATTGATCTCACTGCGCAGGAAATCGCGCGGCAAGCCCAAGGCTACGGACCAGAGGGGTTTCCGCGGCCGCACGACAACGTCACCTGGCCCGCTTTCAATGGCGCGGGCGCGCTGCGCTCCACGATGGACGATATGATGCGCTACCTCGCGTACAACATGGGCCAGACGAAAACGCCGCTCGACACGCTATTATCCGATTTGCAGAAGCGACGGCATCGCGGCGGACGCGCCGGTACCGCAGTCGGTCTTGCCTGGCAGATGGTCCCGATGCGCGGGACGAACAAGACCATCATTTGGAAGAACGGCGCTGCCTCGGGCTTCTTCAGCTACGTCGGCTTTGTCAGGGAAACTGGCACCGGCGTGATCGTCCTCGCCGACCGCAAGGTTCCAGTCGGACGGATCGCGATGCAGGTCCTCCGAACCCTCAATGGCGCAGGCAGTGTTGTCGAGCAGGCGCCGGAGGAGATGGATCAGGACTTGCCGAACGACGAACCGAAGAACTAGAACGGGCGCTCAGGGAAACGTAGTCGGCGGATTGACTCCTTCAGTTGGCTCGACGGCGATCTTCGCGGCGGCGGAGCCGGCGCGCGCGTAGAGCAGAGTATCGCGGTCTCGATAGACAAGCCTCCATTCCGGATGGCGTGCGATCACTCGATTAGCGAGATCAACGGGCGGCAGCATTACATAGTCATGCGGCCATCGAGAGAGAATCGCGTCCGCGCCTGGTTGGTCGAAGTGGAATAGCATGAACGCATGCAGCACGCCGCGCGGGTAAACAGTATCGTAGCGCCCGTCTATGAAGACCTTCGATTCGGGCGCCATATGCCAGATTAGGTATTCTCCCCATAGGAAGTTATCGAGTATATTTCCATGCAACTTGTGTGACTGCATGAACGCGACCGCGCCTGCCGGATATTTCTCATTCGCCGTAAGCCGCTTCGAGAAGAACCCCGTATCGACGAGCAGTCCGAACGCGACCAAAGTCAGCAGAAGTTGCGTCATCAGGGTACCATGCGGCGCCTCCGATGCCTCGCCGGGCTTCACGAACATCCCAAGCCGCGCGGCGGCAATCGCACTGTGCCGCGCGAGCGGACTCGCGATCGCGATTATAGCGATCGGCACATTGCGCGTCGCGACAAATGCGGCGGCGCACATCACCGCTGAAACCGCGAGTATCGGCAAGTCTTCGAGATCGCGCGAAATAGCCACTGCGATAGCCAGTGCAATCATCAAACCCAACGGCAAGCAATTATAGAGTAGGGCGATTGTGCCTTGGCCGTCTGTATTCGCAAGGAAGGGTAAGAGCGGCTGCCAGTCCGCGATTACGATTCGCGTATATGGATTGTGCAGCGCATGCGCAACCGCGATCCACGTTCCAATCCCATAGGGTGTGAACAGGGTCGCCGCTGCCGCGCCGATCGCAATCGCTCCGAGACGTGCCGAGCGCCTGAGCCCCTCTGCGTGCATCCAGTCGCATGCTGCGGAGGCGCACGCATAGGTCGCAAGCGCGGCGATTCCGACAATAAATCCGCCGTGCAGGTTGGCCCACAGCACCAGCATCAGAATTGCGAGCCACAGCCCTCCGCGCCGGTGATAGGTATCGCGCGCGAGAATCAACATGAGGATCGAGAACAGCGCGAAGGTGAAGGTTTGGGGCCGGAACTGGATGCCCGGTGCGATAGCGACTGCACTCAGCAGCAACACCGAAAGCTGCGCCAACTCGGGTGCTTCCGATTCACCCTCGGCGATCGCAATCGATAAGATCGTGATCGCGGCGAGGCAGAGCTTCATCAACTTGAGTCCGAACGCCCCGAGCGTGTTGAATGTCAGTGCGTCGATGACTTCCGATAGCCATTCGTGATTGAGCCACAGTTGGCCGGCTGCGGAATAGGAATAAGGGTCGCGCAGAGTCAGATGCCCCTGCACAAGGACTGCGCGCCCGAACGTTATATGCCCCCACAGATCCGGATCGGCGAAACGCAATGAGTCGGCGATCGCGACCGCGATCAGTACTACTCCCGGCATCTGGCGCAGGAGCGAGGCGCGCGTACCCAGGCGCGGCATGCGCACACGCGATTCCCGCGGTGCGCGGCTGTCCCCCTTTGCGAAAGCCATCGCGTCCGCAACGATACGCCCTGCGCTATGGAAAGGTCGAGGGCGGAGCCTGTGCCGTAACCGGCACTCCCGGAAGACTCGCCGCCCGCGAACCAGACCGCGCGTACAGCAGCGTCGCGCTATCGCGATACACGAGCTTCCAGTCAGCGCGCGCGGACATTATATTCACCGCTTCGCTTTTGGGCGAGATCATCACGAAGTCGTGTGGATATTCAGAGAGTATCGCCGCTCCGCCCGGTTGATCGAAATGAAACAGCATAAAGTCGCGCAGCACCGGCTGCGGATAAACGGTGTCGTAGCGGCCGTCGATGAAGACCTTCGACTCGGGCGCGAGATGCCAGATCAGATAATCGCCCCAAAGGAAATTATTGAGCACGTCGCCGTGGAGCCCGTGCGATTGCATGAACGCGACCGCGCCCGCGGGATACGGTTCGGTCGTAGCCAGGCGGCGCGAAAACATTCCCGTACCCGCGAACAGAGCGATAGCGACGGCATATCCAACGGTCTGGATAAGTGCCGGCTCCGGTGTGCTCGGGGCCGCGGGCGCAGTAGCGTCCTGCTCACCGCGCAGGCGCAGGCGCGCGAGCCATCCGTGACGTGCCAGAGCAGGCGCTAGCGCGATCAGTGCGATAGGGATGTTGCGCTGCGACATGAACGCGGCGATCGACATCAACCCCGCGACCGCGACGATCGGCAGATCGACGCCGTCCGGGGCGATAAACCACGCCACCGCGAAGATGATCATTATTGCGACCGGTAACATGCCGTAGAGCGCGGCACCGGTTCCGGTATGAAATGCCCTGATCATCGAGCTAATCAGTGGCTGCCAATCCGCAACCGCCACCCGCGTGAACGGATTCGCAAGAGCATGCGCAATCGCCATCCAGATGCCGATGCCGTAAGGCGTCAGCAGGGTTGCCAGCGTCGAGCCGACCGTGATCGCGCCGAGCCTGACGAGCCGCGCGGAACCGCGCCCTGCCGCGAGATCCTGCGCACCGCCGACGGCCGCGCAGGTTCCAAGTGCGGCAAGTCCCATGATGAATCCGCCGTGCAGATTGGCCCACACGACAAAGATCGGAAGCAGCACCCATAAGCGCACGCGCCGCCCGTACGCCTCTCGCGTCAGAATCAGCATCACTGCGGCAAACAGCGTGAAGGTGAAGGTTTGCGGGCGGAACTGATAGTATGGTGCGGAGAGCGCCGCGACCGCGATCAGAATCGCGAACTGAGCAAGCTCGGGCGCTCCGGTTTCTCCGTCAGCGAGTGCAACCATCAGGATCGCTGCGCCGGTAAATAGCAGCTTGAGCAGCTTAAGCCCGAAGATCCCCAGCGTGTCATACGCCGTAGCAGTGACCACGTCGGTTAGCCATTCGTGATCCTGAAAGATGTGCCCCGGCGCCGAATACGAAAAGCTGTCTCGCAGAAGTAGATGACCCTGCCGAATAGCTATCTCGCCAAAACGCACGTGGCCCCACAGATCGGGATCTGCAATCCGTACTGCGTCGGCGATCGCGATTGCGATTACGAGCAGCGCCGGCGAATAGCGAATCAGCGACGGCAGGCGCCTGCGAGGCTCTGCCGATTCGCGAGCGGCGCCGGCTGCTGAATCCGATGCGTGCGTTGCGTGCTCCACCTGGCTCCTTATGCGCAATTACGGAAATACCTGTGCACGAGATCCTCCGGAAACCGGAACGCCCGGAATACTCGACGCTGCCGTACTCGCGCGCGCATATAGCAGTGAGTCTTTGTCGCGATAAACAAGTTTCCACCCGGGCAGAGAGTCCATCAGCCCGGCGGCGGGCAACGTGGGTTTAATCAACACATACGAAGTTGGATATCTGTCGAGCGCGTTGGTCGCGCCCGGCTGATCGTAGTGAAAGGCAAGATAGTCGCCGATGACACTCATAGGATAGACGGTGTCGAAGCGAGGATCGATAAACAACCGTGTTTGCGGCCCAGCGTGAAATATCAAGTAGCCACCCCAACCGTAGCTGCAAAGTATGTTGCCTTCCAAGTGATGCTGATCCATGAACGCCAGCGCGCCATTTGGATAAGGCTCGTCAAACCGGAGCGTGCGCGAGAAAAATCCCGTCGCGAAGAGCACATACAGCGTCAGCAGCGCCAACCCGGATTGACCAAACAGATTCGGACGCGCCTCGGTTGAGATCGCATGCACGGAAAATCCGACGCGCCGGTCCGCGCCAAGCGATAGATGATAGGCAAGCGGAACGATCGCCGTGATGACCGCGAGCGGGAGATTGCGGACCGACATATAGCCCGCGGCCGCCATCGTCGCGGCGATAGCAACCAGGGGAAGGTCAATCGCCGCGGGTCTGAGTATGCATAGGACGCCGAGTCCAAGTACGATCGCGATTGCGGCGGCGTAGTTCATCAGCGCGACCGGAGAAAACCCCGCGCTGGCGATCGCGTGCGTGATCGGCTTCCAATCGGCCAGCGTGCTGCGCGTGTAAGGATTGGCGAGCGCGTGCGCAAGCAAGTTCCAGGTTCCCAGCCCATAGGGCGTCGCGAGAGTGGCGGCGAGAGCGCCCACCCATATTGCGCTCAGCATTAGCCCACGCCGCGTGCCTTGTTCGGCCCAGCAATCCTGAAGCCCCGAAACTCCGGCATAGATCGCAAGTGCGACAATCCCCATCAGGAAGCCGCCGTGCAAATTCGCCCACAGAGCGAGAATCGGAATCGCGATCCAGAGCTTTCCCCCGCGGCGGTAGATATCACGCGCGAACAGCGCGACCATCGCGCTCATCAGCGCGAAGGTGAACATCTGCGGCCGAAACTGCATCTGCGGTTCAATCGCGATCGTGGCAAGGATCAAAAGCGCAAGCTGCGTGACCGTTGTCGCGCCGGTTTCAGACAGCGCCGCGGCCATCATCAGAACCGTTGCTCCGGTGCAGCAGAGTTTCAGCAGCTTCAGTCCGAAGACGCCGAGCAGGTTGTAGAACGCCGCAAGAATCGCGTCGGCAAGCCATTCATGATTCAGCCACAGATGCCCCGGCGCCGAGTAGGAATATGGATCATGAAATACCGGATGCCCCAGGCGCAGGATTTCCTGGCCAGAGCGGAGATGCCACCAAAGATCGGGGTCGGTGAAGCGTCCTGTGTCTGCAAGCGCAATCACCAGCGCGACCAGCGCAGGCGAATAGCGAAGCAGCGATACCTTGCGCGGCACCGGGCCGGTCGTATCCGCGCCTGGGTTTGGGTCGTCGGCTCTCATTGCGGCAACAGGTACTGTGCAATCCTTTACGGAAATACCGGTGCCGGCGTCGCGCCACGGATCGGAACGCCCGCAATCCCGGCCGCGCGCGAGTCTCGGCGTGCATATAGGGTCGAATCGCCATCGCTATAGATGAGCCTCCATTGTGCGGCGCTCGCCATCACGTCGACGGCGACGGACTTTGGATTGATCAAAACGAAATCGTTCGGAAAGCCGGACAGCGTCTGTGCTGCGCCAGGGCGGTCGAACGCGAAAGCAAGGTAGGCTTCGATAATTCGCCGTGGATAGATCATCTCGAAGCGGCTATCCAGAAATATTTTGTCGCGCGGCCACTCGTGAAAGATGACGTAGTCGTTCCATGAGTATTCGCATAGCATATTGCCGGAAAGATCGTGCGTGCGCATGAATGCCAGCGCGCCCGTGGGATATCGCTCGGTTAGCCCGAGCCTGCGGGAAAACAGCCCGGTCTCCGCCGCGAGTGCGAGCGCCGCGATCGCGATAACAATCTCGCCTGCGAAAGTGATCCCGCGGCGTGACACGGCAGGACCGTCGCAACCTGGCTTCCGGCGCGCACGGAGCGCGAGCGTCGTATGCCGCGCGAGCGGAATCATCGCGGCCATCATTCCAAGCGGAACATTGCGCACATGAACGAACGCGGAAGCGATCAGTACAATAGCGACCGCGACCAGCGCCAGATCATCGGTACTCGGCGCGAGAACTATAGTGCCCAAGGTCGCAAGAAAGATTCCAAACACCGAAAGATCGTAAAGAAAGGGCACGTGCGCGACATGGTATTCCGCGATCGTCGCACTGATTAATGGCTGCCATTCATTGATCGCGCCGAGCATCGTGGGGTTCCCGATAGTATGCAATACGCTCAGCCAGCTTCCGGCGCCGTACGGGGTGAGCAGCGTTGCCACAATGCACGCTGAGGTTATTGCCGCCAAATGAAAGAACCGCGCCGTGCCACGGCCTGCCGCAATCTCCTGTCCGCCACGCACGATCGCGTAGAGTCCCATGACGCCCAGCCCAATCACGAAACCGCCGTGCAGATTTGCCCACAACGCGAACATCGGCACCGTGATCCAGAGCATCGCGCGGCCGCGGTAATTGTCGCGCGTCAGCAGCATCAGGATCGCCGCCAGCAGCAGATAGGTGAATATCTGGGGGCGAAACTGCATCTGCGCCGAGAGCCGGATGCTGGCCAGGAGCATGATTGAGATTTGCGTTACGGCAAAGGCACCGGTCTCGCGCATCGCGCCCAGCAGGAGCATTACGATCGCCACGGTACAGCCGAGCTTCATGAGCTTCAGTCCGACCACTCCGCCATGAAAATAGAACCAGGCGATTACTACGTCAGATAGCCATTCGTGGCTTATCCATCGCAGGCCCACTACGGAATATGAATAGGCATCGAGGCGTGGGACATGCACAGTCGTTAGAATTTGCTGGCCGAACCGAAGATGCCCATACAAATCCGGATCCGCGACCCGGACCGAATCCGTAATCATGACCGCCATCAGCACCAACGCGGGAGAATACCGAATCATAGATTTGGTCCATCTGGCGCTCTGGGAGTCCGCACTCGCCTGTGAATGGCTATTCAAGCACCCTCTCAGGCTACTCTGGCGAAGCGAAGCAGCACCGGTGCCGGTGCGATACGCGGGTTGTTCATCGCGATCGGCTTGATTGCGCGAGGCAGGGCAACGCGCGTGGAGGCGGCGGCTTCATCAGGCGCGCGCGGAAAAACAGATCGTTTCGTTAGACAAGGACACGCGGCCGTCGGCGTCCCGAAATTTCTGCGCGGCCTCACCGATCGCGGTCTGCACCCGTGCGCGAGTCGCCGGCTCAAGTCTTGCCATCATCGCCTGCGCGCGGCCGACCTCGCTGCGAAACGCAACAAATTCCGCCATCGACGCAAACTCGAAAGTGACTATCATCGGTTCGATCGCGATCGAGCTGAACCCCGTCCTTTCGAGCGCAGCCTTCAGAATCGATGCGTCGGCCAGACGCGTCGGTTCGAGCGCGCCGGCCGGCGGCGGTTTCAGCCCCGCGATCTGGCGCACCGCGTCGGCGGCCAGCGTGATCATCGGAACCTTGTCGCCGGAGTTCCACACCGCGGTCGCGAAACCCGCGCCGGGCTTGAGCGCGCGGTGGAGAGT
>JBAPSR010000104.1:0-6782 GCA_049281755.1 Binataceae bacterium (SeqCode) | reverse complement strand
GCGAGCGTTTTCGTAGCCTTTGAAGTCAAAGAGTAGTCGCATTCGAATCGTCTGGTGAATCGTCTCCGGGCGACGACGACTCGGTCGCCATGGGCGAGGCTTGCGGGGATCCGTTTGCGTCCGGCGTTGCCGTTGCGTTGACCGTCGCAGCCGCAGTCGGCGTCGCGGTGATCGCCGGAGTTTGCGACGACTTCGGCGAGGGCTTGGCGGTCGGCGCTGCGCTCGGCGATGCGGATGCGGCCGCGGTCGTCTTTGCGGTCGAAGATGGCGTCTTCGATGCGGCGGCAGTCGCGGTCGCGGTCGGAGTTGCGGTCGCAGTAACACTCGCGGTCGGCGTCGAAGTCGCAGTCGGCGTGGCGGTTGCGGTTGGTGTCGCGGTCGCCGTTGCGGTCGGAGTCGGGAGGAACCAGGTGATTGGAGTTTTCGCTGAAATCAGGTTCGCGGTCGCGCCGGCGCGCGCGTGTGTCATCTCTCCCGTCGCAGTGAAACTGCCGGTTGCCGGATCGAACAGCTCGGCGGTCGCGAGCGGACTGTAGTTCGCGTCCCATCCTCCGCCGATCAGGACTCTGCCGTCCGGTAGAGGCTCGGCGAATTGTCCGTAGCGACGCGCGTTCATCGCGGATGTGGCGCTGAATTTGTTGGCCACCGGATCGAAAAGCTCTGCGGAATTGTCCGCGCTGCCGCCTGCGATCAGCACGCGTCCGTCTTTGAGCAGAGTCGCAGTCTGGCCCGCACGAGGCTTGGTCATTTTGGGTCCGGGGCTGAACTTGCCGGTCTTCGGATCGTAGATGTCCGTTGTGTCCAGCGGGGCGCGGCGCGCGTAGGGGCTGCCGCCCGCGATCAGCACGCGTCCGTCCTCGAGCAATGTCGCGGTATGGTAAATGCGGTCGGTGCTCATCGTGCCGGCGGCCGCGAATTTCCCCGTGGCTGGATTGTAGATCTCCGCGTCGGCGGTTCCGCCGCCAGCGATCAGCACCAATCCATCAGCGGTGAGCGTAGCGGTTTGTCCGAAGCGCGCCGAGTTCATCTTCCCGGTCGCGGTAAATTTGTTCGCGGCTGGATCGTAAAGTTCGGTTTCCACATCGCCGCCGCCGGCGACCAGAACTTTGCCATCGGGTAAAAGTGTGCCGGTGGGTTCGTCGCGCGCGTCGATCATCGTAGCCGCGAGAGTGAACGTTCCCGCCGCCGGATCGAAAATTTCCGTCGATCCCAGCGTCGAGGGCATCGGCGGTCCCGGAAACAGGATCATCGGCACCAAAAGCGTATCGGCGCCGCCTCCGATCAGCACGCGACCGTCGCCGAGCCGGACGGAGAACTGGCGATCGCGGCGAGCTTTCATTTTATCGATAGGCAGGAATACTCCCGCGGCCGGATCATAGACCTCCGCCGTGTCGAGGACCGTCGGACTGGTCGCAGTCATCGTGTTCAGCGAGCCTACGCCTCCGGTCACGAGCACCAGCGGCGTCGCGGGGATGGGAGTCGCGGTTGGCGATGCGCTCGGCGTCGCCGTCGGCTTGGCGTGGTGGCGGCGCGCGGCGTTGCCGCGGGCGCTGAGAACGCACACGAGCCAGAGGACGACCAATGCTCCAAGCGGAATTCGAACTAGCGGTCTGGCCCTGGTTGTCATCAACTCAATTTGCGGTGGGTTCGATTTGATTTCCTATTTGGTGGAATCTTCCGCCGCCGCTTCTTCGGGCTTGTCCTTGGGCAGGCCGCGCAGCCGATCCCAAAGAGCTTCCTTCGACGCCGCCGCGAGCGTCATCCCGCGCGTCTCGTCGATAAATGTGCCGAACAGGATCGCGCTGGGGATCCCGAGCAACGCGAAGTACCGGATCACGTTTTCGAGGCCGCCCAGCGGGCCGATGAGCGCGGAAATCACCACCTGCGCCAGCATCGAGAAGACTGCGCCCGTGATCATTTGCCATCCGACCATCGTAGTGCGCAGGTCCGCGGGAAACAGTTCGGTTGCAGCCGCGTTGGCACCCACCGTCATGATCGACGAGCCGACTTTGAACCAGCAGTAAGTGGCGATAAGAAAAAACATCGGATGACTCGTGGTGCCGGCCGGACCCCAATAGAACGCGATAGCTCCCAGCCACGCCGCGCCGCCAAACCATGCGACCGTGGGGACGCGCCCCAGATGCTCCGAGGTCCACGCGCCGATCGGAAACCCGACCATCCCGACCACCATCCCGACCACCACCAGCGTGCTCGCGT
Source organism: Binataceae bacterium (SeqCode) (assembly GCA_049281755.1). Classification (GTDB taxonomy): domain Bacteria; phylum Desulfobacterota; class Binatia; order Binatales; family Binataceae; genus JBARDN01. Next base: position 4,565 of record JBAPSR010000104.1, on the reverse strand, counting down.
TACCGGGTGCGAGGCCGATTATCGAGACCGCCTCGAAATACAGCCATCCGTTAACCGCCGTGCCTGCCATCGTGTCGAGCGCGGCGCACGCGAGCAGAGTCAGCGATCGGCGGCGGTAAAGCGGATGCAGGATGTCATAGAAATGACTCTGATCGCGCGACTGGATCGCATGCTTGCGCGCGAAGCGTTTCTCCGCCGGCAGCATCCGGGCCACCGGCCAGACCAGGATCGCGCCGGCCACAGAAGGCGCCAGAAGCCATCGCCACGAATATCCCCACTTGAGCAGGAACGGGATCAGCAGATATCCGAGCACACCGCCGACCGCGCTGGCGAAGGCCGCGAAGCCTTGCCCCTGCGCGCGGCGCTCGACGGGCAATTCTTCCGCCAGCAGCACGATCGCTGACGAGACCGATCCGCCGAGCAGCGCCGAGATCAGGATTTGAAATAGCGCGAAGGAGAAAGCATGCGGTGAAATCGCCGCGCCCGCCGAAAAAATCGGCGTCAGGAACAGGCTCGCGATGATGATCCGCCGCCGCCCGACTTTGTCCGCCAATCGCGCGAGTAACAGCGACCCGAACGCTGAGACCGACATCCACGCGAACAACCGCGCGAGCTGAGGCTGGGTCAGGTCGAAGCTCTTTGCGATCCAGGGCGAGGCAACGCCGGCCACCGACAGCGTGTATCCCTGGTAAACCAGCAGAATGACGATCGCGGTGATAATCGCGAACGAAGCCGACAGCGTGGCCTCGGGGTGCCCGGACCGATCACTCACCTCGGCACCGGTCCGTTGCGCACTCATCTGCCCCATCCATCGCCCCATCTGTTTCGGTCGGTGCTTTCGGTGAGAAGACTATCGCTCTTATTTCGCTTGTCGCCAACAGAAGAAGGTCAGATCGTTCAACAGACGCACCGTTGGTGGTTTTCCGAAATGAGGCAGACACCCTACCAAACCGTATGAAGCTGCCTGCACCGCCGCCATAAAACTCCGCGAAACACCTGCACTTTTTGGCTTCGTTTCGGGGTATGACAGTTGCAGTTGTTCAAATTGCACCTGTTTTTTGACCGGCTCTCAGTATCGAGCAAAGGAAAGGCGAGTGGACAACAGCGCTATTTCTTCTTCGGACCGCCCTCTGGTCAGGTTTCTAGCCTACATAAAGCCTCATATGAGGTATGTCGTCGGCGCTGCCCTGATGGGTGTCGCGAAATTCACGCTTCCACTCGTGTTCCCGCTCGCCTTTAAATACGTCATCGACGTTCTGGTCGCTTCGCAGACCAAAATGGACGCGATCAGCGGCACTATCGACCATCTATGCATCCATGCCGCGACGCTACTCGGCCTGGGCGTCACGCCGCAGGACAAGCTTGCGGTTTTGAGCATCGCGCTGCTGGCGCTTTATGCAATTCAATCTGTCGCGAGCTATTATCGCAACTACTGGGGCGGAATCGCCGGCAACCGGCTGATTTTCGACATCCAGTGCAAGCTCTTTACCCAGTTGCAGCGTCTCCCGCATGCATTCTTCGATCGCAATCCATCGGGAGAGGTCGTATCGCGCGTCCTGAACGACGTTACCCAGGCCAATGATCTTGTCGGTTCCGCGCTGATTGACGTTTGGACCGACGCGATCCCGCTCTGCCTGATCGTCCTGCTGATGTTCGCGCTCGACTGGCGCCTTGCGTTGGTGGCGATAGCGATCGCCCCGCTATGGGTGACTTTCATGCGCGTTTTCGCGCCGCGCCTAAAAGCAGTCAGCCATCGGATGCAGGAAGCGGTCGCCGACATCAACGCCGAAGTTCACGAACGCGTGGTCGGCGCGGCTACCGTCAAGTCATTCGGACGCGAGGCTCATGAAGTCGACCGGTTCCGTCACAGCGGCGAGCGGCTCTATACCCGTTCAGTTGACAAGGTGCGTCTGGCCGCCAAGCAGGAGATGCTGATTCAACTTCTGACCCGTAGCGCGCCGATTGTGGTCATATGGGTCGGCGCCCTGATGATCATGCGCGGAAGCATCACGCTCGGCACGCTGATCGCCTTCTTCACCCTCGTCGGATTCCTGTATCTACCGCTCGAGCGTTTCGCGCAGCTTTCGGTGGTCGTTTCGACCTCGATGGCGGCGATCGAGCGTATCTTCGGCTTTCTCGATCTCAAACCCGAAATCACCGATCATCCTCTGGCCCGCCCGTTCAAGGTGAAGAAGGGCGCGGTCGATTTCGAGGGCGTCAACTTCAGCTACACTCCGCGCGACGGATGCGAACGCCGCGGCGTGCTCAATCAGATCGACCTGCACGTGCAGGGCGGCGCGCGCGTCGCGCTGGTCGGCCGTTCGGGCGCGGGCAAGACCACGCTTGCCAATCTGATTCCGCGTTTCTATGACACCACGACTGGCCGGGTATTGATCGACGGCAAGGACGTGCGCCATTTCACGCTGAAATCGCTGCGCGACAGCGTGAGCCTGGTAACCCAGGAAGCCCTGCTGTTCAGCGCCACCGTGCGCGACAACCTGCTCTACGCGCGGCCCGACGCGACCGAGGCGATGCTCTGGCAGGCGCTCGAGATGGCGAATCTGGCCGAGTTCGTCGAAGGGTTGCCGGAGCGGCTCGACACGGTTATCGGCGAACGCGGCGTGAAGATTTCCGGCGGACAGCGCCAACGCCTGGCGCTCGCGCGCGCCTTCCTGAAGGATTCGAAGATCGTGATCCTCGACGAGGCAACCTCGGCAGTCGATTCCGAGTCCGAGAACCTGATCCACGAAGCGATGGAGCGCCTGATGGACGGCCGCACGGTCTTTCTGATCGCGCATCGCCTGCGCAGCGCGATGACGGCGGACCTGATCGTGGTGCTCGACAAGGGCAGCGTGGTCGAAGTCGGAACGCATACCGAGCTGCTGCGCCGCAATGGAACCTACGCCAAGCTATTCACCGAGCAGACCCGCGGCCTCACTCTCGACGCCTCGCGCACCGACGCCTCGAACGAGCGCCTGGAAGCGTAACGATTTTCCACCGGCGCTCGCCGGCTCGAAATTGACGACCGCTCCTTGGACAACTCCAGGGAGCGGTTTGCTTTTCGCAGGATTATCGTAAACGGGTGACCAACTCCACCCGCCTAGAGCCGTCAAGCCCGAAGCGTGATGGAGGATCCGCGAGCCCGGTTGTTCGAGCCTTCGTCGAGTCGTTTTAAGCGCACCGGCTCGTTTCCGAAGTCTGCGCCAGGTGTGGTAGTCACCAAGGCGACCAGAGACACCATGCGCTGCCGGTCCTGTAACCACGACAACCGCGCCGAGCGCCGCTTCTGCGCGGAATGCGGGCACCCACTCGCTGCGCTGTGCGCCGCGTGCGGGGCATCGAACGAGCCCGGGGAGAAGTTCTGCGGCGGCTGCGGGGGCGCGCTTTCCATCGCGCCGGCGCCCCACCCTCCATCGTCAGGGGCTCGCGTCGAGACTGCCGAGTCTACGGTCCGGGTTCGCACAGAGGCGACCGGCGAAATTCCCGATGGCGAGCGCAAGACCGTCACGGCGCTATTCGCCGACATCAAGGGCTCGACGGAGCTGGAGCAGGATCTCGACCCCGAAGAGGCGCGCGCGATCATCGATCCGGCTCTAAAGCTGATGATCGACGCGGTACGGCGATATGAAGGCTACATCGTGCAGAGCACTGGCGACGGCATCTTCGCGCTGTTCGGCGCGCCCATCGCGCACGAGGATCATCCGCAGCGAGCGTTATACGCGGCGCTCCGCATGCAGGAGGAACTGAATCGATACTCGTCGCGATTGCGCGAGGCCGGCAACCTGCCGATTGAAGCGCGCGTCGGTGTGAACACCGGCGAGGTCGTGGTGCGCTCGATCGCGACCGGCGGCGGAAATACAGAATACACGCCCATCGGGCACACCACCAATCTCGCCTCGCGGATGCAGGCGCTCGCGCCGACCGGCTCGATCGCAATCAGCGAGCCGGCGCGCAAGCTGGTTGAAGGTTACTTCGCGCTCAAGCCGTTGGGCCCGACCAGGGTTAAGGGCGTCAGCGAACCGGTCAACGTCTATGAGGTTATCGGGCTGGGACCGCTGCGCACGCGGCTGCAACGCTCGGCGGGACGGGGGCTTACCAAGTTCGTCGGGCGCGAGCGCGAGATGGAGGCGCTGCGCAACGCGTCGGAACTCACGCGCGTTGGACGTGGACAGATTGTCGCCGCGATGGCCGAGGCCGGCACCGGCAAGTCGCGCCTGTTCTTTGAGTTCAAGGCCAAGCACCAGACGGGCTGGATGGTGCTCGAGACCTTCTCGGTCTCTCACGGGAAAGCGTCTGCGTATCTGCCCACAGTCGAGTTGCTACACGGCTACTTCCGCATCACCTCGGATGACGACGTGCGTACGCGGCGCGAGAAAGTCAACGGCAAGGTCTTGACGCTCGATCGTTCCCTTGAAGATACGTTGCCGTACCTTTTCGTACTGCTGGGCATTATCGAGGGCGACGATCCGCTGGCGCAAATGGACGGGCAGGTGCGCAGGCGGCGCACGCTCGACGCGATCAAGCGCATCCTGCTGCGAGAGTCGATGAATCAGCCGCTGATGGTG
>JBAPSR010000103.1:0-4138 GCA_049281755.1 Binataceae bacterium (SeqCode) | reverse complement strand
CGTCGAGGCCGTGCTCGCGCGCGACTCGCGCGTAGGTGCGTCCGACGCTCTCGCGCGCGTCGAACAGAGTTCCGGCCGCGTCAAAGAAAACCGCTTGCAACATGATCCACCGGCGCGGCGCTTACTCTTCCTGCTCCGCGCTCCAGAGCTGGATCAGCACGCCGAACGCGTCGCGCGGGGAGACGTAGGCTTCCTTCTCGCCACGCCAGTTGATCGATTCATCGACGATACGCACGCCGCCCGCCTTGAGCTTCGCGACGGTCGCGTCGAAATCTTTCAGCACCAGCGTGATGTGATGCATCCCCTCGCCGTAGCGGTCGATAAATTTGGCGACGAAATCATTTTTCGATCCCCCCGGCGGGCTCTGGATAAACTCGACCTTCAAACCGGCGACCTGCATATGCCCGAGCGCGAACGTCCCGTTATCGACCAGGTGCTGATCGTGATCGACCGAGGTCGGGGTGAAATATTTCGAGAAGAAATCGTAAGCCTGGTTGATATCGCGGACCGCCAGCGACACGTGATCGAACTTCGCGCGGTCATCGCGCGGCGGATTCTGCTTATGATCGGCGTCGAAGTCAGGCACTTGCCAGAACTGCACCAGCGCGCCAAACGCCGAGCGCGGCGAAATGAACGCGGTCGCGGAACCGGACGGATATTTTTGTTCGTCGACGACCCGCACTCCGCCGGCGCGCAGCCTGGCGACGACCGGATCGAGATGGTCCACCTCGATCGACAGATGATGCATCCCCTCGCCGTGCTTTTGGATAAACTTGGTGACGAAGCCGGGCTGGTCCGGCAGATCCTCGATCAGCTCGACGACGAACCCGCCGAGATGGAAATCCTGCCAGTAGAACGCGCCGCTCACCTGATCGTCGCGGGTCTTGGGACTGCGCTGGACCGCGGGAAAATAGCGCGTGAAGAATTCAGCCGCACGATCGATTGATTTGACCGCGATCGACACGTGGTCGAAACGCATCCGGACCTCTGTTGCCGCTGCCATCGTGAACCGATCTCCTTTCCGGGCGTCGAAATCCGCGTATGCGATGCGGTTTTCCGCGCCCGCCCGCGTGACGCGCCGTGAGATTTGCGCGCGCGGGATAGCGATTATCATTCCAAGGATTTCGCGGCGCGAACGCGCCGGAAACAGCCATGGTTCGAGAGCCTAGAGAATCATGTTTAGCGCCGCCGGTCGAGTTCCGCGCCGGGCGCTATCGGCGGCCGCGAAAGTGAGGCCGGTAGCGCGCCAGCAGCGCAAACGTGCTGCGCCAGACCATCGGCCATCCGTTGCGAATCTTGCTCGCGTACACCCCGAGCGATTGCCTAGCACGCGAAAGCCGCGGCACGTCAAAGAAACTCGAGCCGGGCGCTCAGCCCCGACTCGCCGCCGGTCACGACGATATAGCCGCCGCCCTTGAACGGACCGGCGTTGAAGATCCGCGTCGTGCCAATCACGTCCTCGCCCGCGGACTCATGGATATGCCCCGAGATGCAGATGTCGGGCGTGAATTCCTCGATAAACCGCCGCGCGGCGCTGCTGCCGACCGATTTGCCCGACGCGATTCGATCGCACTTGGTATCGATCGGCGGCGGATGACAGATCATCAGCGCGGGGCGCGTGCCGGAGATCTGCGCGTACCCGGCGCATAGCGCCGCGTAGATTTCATCTTCGGTCAACTCGGTCGGAGTATGAAACGGAGTCAGATTCGATCCGCCGCATCCGAAAATTCCGATCCCGTTAACGATTCGCCCCATCCCATGCAGCGCGATTCCCTCGGCTTCGAGAAACGGGATCGTTTCGCGCCGATCGAGGTTGCCCGGCAGCGCGAGGATATTCGGACAGGCGCGGCGGACGTCGTCAAGGACGATGCGCATCTCGTCGCGACCGCCGAAGTTGGTCAAATCTCCCGACAGGATAACGAGGTCGCAATCGCGCATCACGGCGCCCATCCGCTCAAGATTGCGCGTAGCCATATGCACATCGCCGAACGAGACGATCTTCATCGCGGATCCATCAGGCTAGATCTTATCGGAGCATGGATTGTGCTGGTAGTGTTCTTCGTCCGCTAGAGGCGCCAAAGGCACTTGGACGCGTCGTCTGCTTACCCTCTCCCACCGGGAGAGGGCGGCGCGGCGCGATGCTTGCGATTCTTTTTCGCAAGCATCGTGACGCGCGGGTGAGGGTGCTGCTCTTACTCCTCCAGCACCGCAAGAATTTGCGCGATGACGGAATCCGTTTCGCGCGGGACCACATCGTTCCAGAACCTGATCACGCGATAGCCCTGCGTTTCGATAAACTCCTCGCGCTCGTCATCGTAAACCTTCTGATCGACATGCTGTCCGCCGTCGAGCTCGACCACCAGCTTTCTTTCGACGCAGCAGAAGTCGGCAATGTAGGGACCGATCGGGTATTGGCGCCGAAATTTCAAATTCGCAAAGCGCCGCCCTCGCAACCGTTTCCAGATCGCCTGCTCCGCGTCAGTCATGTCCCGGCGCAGCCTGCGCGAGTTGGATAGAGACTTCGCCGAGAGCAGCGGCTTATGCGTATGTGTGCGCTTCATAGAAAAGACGCAGAGCAGCACCCTCACCCACGCGTCACGATGCTTGCGAAAAAGAATCGCAAGCATCGCGCCGCGCCGCCCTCTCCCGGAGGAGACCTTTGCGTAACTGAGCGATGGACGCGCGATAGAATGACTTTTCAAAGATTGGAGGTTTGCGCAGTGATGCGGGCGTGTCGGGAGGCGGCTTTTGGAAGCCAGCCGGGTTCGCGGAGCGCGCTCTAGCCCCGGTGCCGCCTCACGCGGCGCTCAAGACCAACGCGCGGCGCAGGTTGATCGCGATACACAGCAGAAGGGCCTGAGTTCGATTGCGGACCAGGCCCCGATAGCGGACCCGCTGGTAGTGGTAGCCGCGCTTCATCACCCCGAACACCCGTTCGACTTGCGCGCGCAGCTTGGACAGTGCCCGGTTGCGTGCCACCAACTGCGCCTCGGGATGCGCGGCGGTTCCCCACCATGCGCGGCGCATGATCCCGTCGGCGATCCCGAGGCGCGCCAGCAACTCGCGCCGCGGTGCGCTGTCGTAAGCCTTGTCGGCGAGCAAGGCACCTTCGTCGCCGCAGATCAGCTGGTCGGCTACTTCGCTGTCGTTGGTCTTGGCACCGGTCATGAGCACTTTGCGGATTAGCCCGCTGCCCAGATCCACCGCCACGTGCACCTTGTATCCGAAGTGGGATCCGCCGCCGCCCTTGCGATGGGTCCATTGCGCATCCGGATCGAGCACCGAGCCCTGGCCGAGTTGCGCTCCGCGCGCGCCCGCCGCAGGCTTGCTCACCGCCGCCGCGATTAACGACGCGTCGATCAAGGTTCCGCGCTTGATGATCAGCCCTCGCGCTTCCAGTTGCCGGTTTAGTTCGCCCAACAACTGCTCGGCCAAAGCGCCGTTCAACTGCTGGCGAAAGCGGCTTAGGGTAGAGTAGTCAGGAACTTCCTGGTCCAAGCTCAGCCCCACGAAACGGCGAAAGCTCAAACGGTCGGCCAGCGCTTCTTCCAGTTGCGGGTCCGAAAGCGAGTACCACTGCTGGAGCAGCAGCGCTTTGAACATGCTCAGCGGCGGATACGCTGGGCGTCCTTCCACCGCCGAGTATATCCGCTTGAGCATCCGCTCTAGCGGCTGCCACTGCACCAGTTCTGCAATCTTTCCCAACTGGGTGTTCTGCCCCGTACGCCGCCTCACCAACTCATCCGCCAAACTCATCTGTCCCGCCCCACGATGACTCATCCCGCCACCTCCTCCTATCCACCTTCGCCCTTTATCTTTGATCAAATCCCTCCGAGTTATGCAAAGGTCTCCTCCGGGAGAGGGCGGCGTGGCGCGATGCTTGCGCTCTTTTCGCAAGCATCATGACACGCGGGGGAGGGTGCTGCTCTGCTCTTCTTAATCGCGCGTCGCTGCGCGCCGCGCTGAAAAATGTCCCTCGCCTTACCGCGTGCCAGCGGCACCTCCCTTGCCGGGCGACGGATCAGACAGGTACGAAATCAGCGCGACGCGCCCGAGCCGCGCGATTATAAAAAATCCGGAGGAGCACCCCCATCAACGCGTCACGGCGATTGCTGTCAGCAAGTAGTGGCACAAAGCT